>CBDVBZ010000085.1:0-15763 GCA_965372355.1 uncultured bacterium
CCCCTAATCCAACCCCCGCCTTTTCAGCAGCGGCTCGATCGTCGGATCCGCCCCGCGGAATCGCTTGAAGAGCACCATCGGATCCTCGGTCCCGCCGCGGGCCAGGATGAGCTCGCGAAACCTCATCCCGGTGGCGTGGTCGAGGATGCCGTTTTCCTTGAACGCCTCGAAGGCATCCGCATCCAGTACCTCGGCCCAGACATACGAGTAGTACCCGGCGCTGTAGCCGCCCGCAAAGATGTGCCGGAAATACGGGCTCCGGTAACGCGAGATGATCTCCGGAATCAGCCCGATCCGGTTGAGGCACTGGTCCTCAAAAGCGAGCGGCTCGAGCTCGGTGGGAGCGGTCAGCGTGTGCCAGTCCATATCGAGGATCGAGGCCGCGAGATACTCGGTGGTCGCAAACCCCTGGTTGAAATGCCTCGCGCGTTTCATCTTCGCGATGAGTTCATCGGGGATGAGCTCCCCCGTCTCATAGTGCCGCGCATACAGGGCCAGCACCTCCGGCTCCATGGCCCAGTTCTCCATCACCTGAGAGGGCATTTCCACAAAATCCCACGGGACCGCGGTGCCTGAGAGCCGGTTGTACGTGCAATCGGAGAGCAACCCGTGAAGCCCGTGGCCGAACTCGTGCCAGAGCGTGGCCACCTCATCGACACTCAAGAGCGACGGCGCATCGTCGGTCGGCTTGGAGAGATTCCCCACATTCACGATAACCGGCGTGACTTCCTTGCCCTGCAAACGCGACTGCTTGCGGATCGAGTTCATCCACGCGCCACCCCGTTTGCTCGCCCGCGGAAAGTAATCCACATAATAGATCCCGATGTGCGATCCATCGGCGTCTTTGACCTCAAAGACCTCGACATCCTCGTGATACGTCGGGATATCGTCGCGCGGCTCAAACGTAATGCCAAACAACCGGCCGGCAACCTCGAACGCGCCCGCGCGCACATTGTCGAGCTCGAAGTACGGTCTGAGTGCCTCATCATCGAAATCATACTTCGCCTTCTTGACCTTCTCCGCGTAGTACCACCAGTCCCACGACTCCAGCTTGAAGTCGCCACCCTCCTCATCGATCATCGCCTGCATCTCATCCACTTCGGTCTTGGCGCGCGCGAGCGCCGGCGTCCACAGCTGGTTCAAAAGATCGTAGACCGCCTCCGGCTCTTTGGCCATCCGTCGGTCGAGCACGTAATCGGCGTGACTCTCATAGCCAAGCAGGTGAGCACGCTGGACACGCAGCGCGGCCATCTCGGCGAGGATCGCCTTGTTATCGAGATCGTTCCCGTTGTTGCCCTTGTTGATGTACGCCTTGTAAATCTGTTCCCTGAGCTCGCGCTTATCCGAATACGTGAGAAACGGGATCATGCTCGGCTTGTGCAACGTAAACACCCATTTGCCCTCGTGACCGCGCTCCTCGGCCGTTTCGACCGCCCCCTGGATCGCAGACTCCGGGAGCCCGGCAAGATCGGACTCCTCCTCGATCACAAGCTCGAAGGCGTTGTTCTCATCGAGGACATTCTCGCCAAACTGCAGCGACAGGACCGAGAGACGCTCGTTGATCGTGCTGAACGCTTCCTTATCGGCACCCTGCAGGTTCGCACCACCCGCGACGAAATCCTTGTAGTACTCCTCGAGAAGCCGCATCTGCTCGGTGTCGAGACCGAGTTCCGCCCGCTTGTCGTAGACGGTCTTGACGCGGACGAAGAGCTCCGCGTTCAAGAAGATCTCGTCCCCGTGCTGGGAGAGCATCGGTGCGACCTTTTTGGCAATGTCCTGCATCTCATCGTCCGTATTCGACGAGTTCAGATTAAAAAACACACTGCTCACCCGCTCGAGCAAGGCACCCGTGGCCTCGAGCGCCTCGATCGTGTTCTCGAAGGTCGGCGGCTCGGTGTTGTTGGCGATGGCCTCGATCTCGACCATTTCCTGCTTCATGCCATCCTTGAAGGCGGGCATATAGTACTCGTTCTTGACCAGGCTAAAATCGGGCACACCGTACGGCGTATCCCATTCCTCATAAAACGGATTCTCGCTGGCAGACACAGACCCTCCGATAAGGCTAGCGATGATGAACAGGGCGAATAGCTTTCTCACGTCACCTCTCCTTTCACACCATGGCTCTATAGTATGGAATGCTCGGGCACGGGCCGCCCCTGGACGGCGGCTCAGATGGCCCAAAAAGGCATTGTACCAGACCCGGGCGCCCGGTTCAAAGACACACTCCGGGCCACGTTCTTATTGATACGAAAAGAGTTGGGAATGGTTGCGCGGGGGCTTGCCCAGCGGCTCTTCGGCTTCTCTGGCTTGTCATCGTCTGGAAAGCGACGACTACCGGGGGCATTCATTGACGGGGTCGCGTTTACTCCTTTGTCCGCAATGGCTCCTCTCTGAGCTGTTCGATGACGACCTCTCCGTCCGGAAACTCCGCGACGATCTTCAGGGTTGCCCCCATCGCCTTGAGGAACTTTCGCAGTGTACTGATATACATGTCAGACTGGCTTTCCATCTTTGAAATGGCAGCCTGGTTGATCTTGAGCGTTTCCGCAAGTTGCTGCTGAGTCAGTTCGAATGCTTGCCGAAGCTCCTTGAGCGTTATGTCATAGAGTATTGCCTTCTTTCGCCGATCGATCCGATCAAGCCGATCCGCGGGCATTTTCTTGAGCAAATCTTGGAAGCGCTTAGCCATCTTTGTAGCCCTCCTGCTCGAGTGATCGCAAATGGTCGTCGTACAAACTGTCGGCCTTCGGAACGAACGACTCATACCATCGGTCATCGCCGACTTTGCTGCCACCTATCAACAGGATTGCAACCCGACGGGGATCAAACGCGTACAGAACCCGATAAGGTTGGCCTTTGTGCTGAACTCTGAGCTCTCGCATATGGTCGTGGCGAGAACTCTTGATGCCGGAGCTATAGGGATGAGGAAGTGAAGGACCTTTGATCTCGAGTACTTGGACAATAGCCGCGATACTCGATTGTTCATCGTCGTCGAGTTCCTCCCACCATGCCCCGAATTCGTCCGTATACTCCACGTCCCATCCCATCACATAGCAATATTACCTAAAAGTTATATAATTAGCAAGTTATATTTTGTCTTGTTCCCGCAATTGCCGTGGGGTCCATCGCGCGGCAAACTCTTTATAAATATTATAGTTACTAACGTGCTCAGCGAAGCGGATATCCTGCCTGTACAGAACCATAGCTCCGATTATGGATTTGGATAGGCCCGGGGCACACCCGTGTTCTACGGGCGGCCCCGGGTATCGGACGACGTGGGCGTGTCGTCCGTAGGATCAGAGAATCCGATGTCGCAGCAGGCCGCCTGGGACGCAGGAGAGCCGATGATCGCGACGTCGCTCGTTGCCGCCTAGCGCGCCGATGACACAACGATCGCGACGCTGCCTCGAGCCGGTGCGTGCGCATCGATGTTCGTCACCGGTTGCACGCGGGCGGGATCACCAAGCAAAAGCGGTGTCATCTGGCCGGCGACCTTGTTGACCATCTGTTTGGCCTGCTCGTACGTTCGCGCGGTGACCTCGATGCGGACAACCTCGTCGGCCTGGCCCCGCTGGTTGATCCACGACGCCGCCTCGAGCAGAACGGTCGGGGGCGGAGACTGCGACCGCTCCATCGTCCCCGTCGAGCGATCGAGTTCATCGCCGGCGAACAGCATCATCAGTCCTTGCTCGGTTGATATGCGGTACGAGGGGAGCTCGAACCCTTCACCCACAAAGTTGCGCTTGTTGCCCGCGCGGTCGTACGCTTCCAGAACGTACGAGTACACAAGTCCCGGTGGGGCGGGCGTTCCGTCGGTCGAAAGTCCGTTCCAGGTGATCTCCTTGGGCGGTTTTCCCTCGCCCTCGAAGCTTGCGACAGTCTGTCCCCGCGAGTTTGCGATCGCGAGTGTCCAGCGCTTCACCCCGTCGACATTGGGGCGAAAACGCGCCACCCCACCGGTGGCAAACTTATCGAGCCACGGCCTTGCATAAAGCGGCGGCCGTTTGGTAGCGGATCGGGATAAATAGGGTGATACGAGATCGAGCCCGTGGCGCTCGAGCGCCGAGTGGATGCCTTCCCACTCGAGCCCCTGTGCGTCCCGGGGATCCATGTCGAGACCGAGCACCGGGCGGTCAAACTCGATTCGGACCCGGTCTTCGCCCTCGATACGAAGGCTCTTGAACGTGGTGCCCTCCTGGCCGCCTTTGAGCGTCATCGTCGTATCCTTCGTCGTCGCGGTCTTCCCCGTCGTCATCGTCGTGTCCTTCGCCGCCGTCGCGGGCGTCGTTGTCGCTTTCGTCGTCGCCGTCGTCGCCGTCGTCGCGGTCTTCGCAGACGTTGCCTCCTTCGCAGACGTTGCCTCCTTCGCAGACGTTGCTTCCTTCGCCGTCGTCGCTGTCGTGGCTGTCGTCGCCGGCGTTGCCTCGTCGCTGCCCGCATCCGCCTGCTTTTTCTCGCCGGCGAGCCCGGGTGCGGCGGCGAGCAACAGGCACGTCATTGTTAGTACAAAAACGCTCTCGGGCCGAATCGTCTTCATGGTTCCAATCTCCTCTAGTTCGCGCTGCGCAGTCTATAATGGAACAGGATTGTGCCCCACTGCTCCCCGGTCTTCCCCGCCCCGAGTCTCTCGAAGCGCCAGGCGAGAATCGCGCTGACGGCGTTCTGATCGAAATCAGCAAACCCGGATGTTCGTTGGACCATCACGTTTTCTTTGACCCTCCCGTTGGCAAGCACGACGAAGTAGATCATGACCGACCCCTCGACGCCCTCGATCTTTGCCCATTCGGGATAGTTGGGACTCTCATAGGACACGATCGGACGATCGGCGACGGGGCCCGTCATGCGCGCACCAGCGAGCTCGCGGCTGGCATCGCTCTGCTGCGCCGGCGCGCGCGTCGGTTTATCGGCCATGGGAGGCGCAACAAGCACATCGGCCCTCATGACCCGTGATTTCGAGCGGGAAAGCTCGATCGGGGTGCTCGCTGTACCCTCGCGCCGGACCAGCGATTCCGCTTTCGGCCGGCTCAACCGGGTGTCCACGCCGGCAAGCTTGGGTTTGCTGACCGGGTTCGGTGTATTGATCGATGCGATCGGTGCCGGTTTTTCGTGCTCGCGCCGCTGGAGCGAGAGCAGCCGCTCGCTGATCGTGTTGTCCAACGCATGGAGCGTTTGCGGTTCGGGCGCGATCTCCGCGACATCGGGTTTGCGCTGGATGTTCTCGGTCGTCCGCTCACGCGACGGCTGCTTCGTCGATACCGCCGGAGCCCGCGGTGGTTCGGCCGCCTCCACCTTGGGTGCCGCCGCAACCTGGACTTCTTCGGGCTCGATCCACGTGATCTCGGTCAGCGTCTGGCTCTCGGTCGTGAACGCATGCAGCAAGACCAGCCACACGATAAGAACCGCGTGGATCACAGCGCTCGTGCCGAGAAGCTTTCTCGTTCGCTTTTCAATGGCGCCGAGTTCGGCCCTCATGTCGGTCGGTGTCATAGGTTGCCTCTCTGACGCTGGCGAGTCGCTATCGCGATGCGTTTGGCGCCCGCCGAGCGTGCGCTCTTGATCACCTCTCGAACGGCACGGTGCGGTATCGTCTCATCCGCCCGGACCACCACGAGAATATTGTCGCTATCGGCCTCCTGAATCCGCTGTCTCAGCGTTTCGAGAAGCCGCTGTGGCGAGACGAACTGATCGTCGAGACCGATCTCTCCATCCTTGCCCAGCGTAATGTTCACACGGACCTCGTCCTCGATGCTGCGCGTGCGCGCCGCCGGGAGGTTGATATCCATCTCGGTCACGGCGATCATCGGTGCCGTGATCAGCATGATGATGACCAGTACAAGGGCCACATCGATGATCGGCGTCACGTTGATCCGGTGCACCAGCGGTGTGCTATCGACAAATGGACGTTTCATGTCATTTCTCCGTTACGGCGATCTCACCGGCGCCGCATAACTTCGCCTGATCGAGGACATTGACAAAGGCCCCGTGTGACACGCCATCGTTGCACGCGATCACGACGAGCCGATCCGGACTCTTGTCGAGCAACGGCTTGAGGACCGGCTGGAGTTCCTCCCTGGCGACGGGCATCCGGTTGACCTCGACCTCTTCGTCGGAGATGATGTGGATCTCGACGCGGGCGTCGTTCTTTTGCTGCTCGGCTTTCTTCGCGGTCTCGGCCGACCGTCGCAGGTTGATACTCGACTCGAGCGCCAGCGGTGTCGTGAGCAGGAGCATCACGACCAGCACGAGCGACACATCGATGAGCGGCGTCATGTTGATCTCGCGCATCCCCTTGTCTTCGTCTTCGATCTTCTTTTGAAAAAACATCGGGCTACCCCGTCACCAGCGGTTGTGGGGGCACCGGCTCTTTGCGTTGCACGGTACTCCGCGTGTCTGCCTGCTGCCCGTCCGCGGATCCCGCGGGCGGCGTGCCCTGTCCGCTCTCCAACGCGGTCTCGATCAGCGTCGCACGCAGCGTCCGCGAGTGGTTTTCCGCCTCGGTAAGCATCACATTCATCTTGCGCGTGAGGTGGTTGTAGAGCATGAGCGCCGGCACGGCAACGATCAGACCCGCCGCCGTCGTGACCAGCGCTTCGGCCACACCCGCCGCGACGATCGATGGCGCCGCCGAGCCCGTCTTCGCCATATTCGAGAACGCCCGCATGATGCCCCACACCGTGCCCAGGAGACCGACGAGGGGCGCCACCGCCGCCATCGTTCCCAGGACGTTGAGGTTGCGCTCGAGAAGGAGCTTCTGGCGGCTCAGCGCGATCTGTAGACGCTCCTCGAGCGACTGGGCCGCAGCCGCCACCTTCTTAAAGACCTCCGCGGCAACCGGTCCCATCGGGTGAACGCTCTTCTCACACTCCCACAGGGCTTCCCGTATGTTGCCCTGTTTGATCTTTTGGGTTGCCCGCTCGAGCGTTCCATCCGCGTCGTCGCGACGGCGCCAGTAGTAAACAATTCGCTCGAGAGCGATGCCGAACGTTACGATGCTGAACCCAATCAGAACGATAAAGATCGGGCTCGATGTGATTGTGTTCATCCAGTTAAACTCTGCCAGCATGGTTGTGTCTCCTTGTCGGTGGTAAACGCCGTTACTTGACGATGGCCTCGAGCTGTGAGGCCCTTTCCTTTGCAGCCAGCACGATTTGAGGATCTTCAGCGTGTTTGATCAAATCACGGTAAGCTCCGATGGCCAGTTGGTAGTCACCGGACTTCTCGTAGAGTGCCGCGCAGCGCGCAACCGCAGACAGCCGGAAGGCATCCGTCCTGCTCTTGGACGCGATCGCCTTTTTGTAGGCCTTGATGGCTCCGGCGTCATCGGCGAGCTGTTCGCGGCACGTGCCGATTCGGTAGTTCAATTCGGTGATGAGGCTCTTGTCGGGTTTCGACTTTAGTGCGACACCATACTCCTCGTCCGCCCGTTCGAACTCCCCGGTGTTTTCGTATATGTCGCCGAGTTGGTACGCCACCTGCGCGGTGCGCTCGTCCTTGGGAAAACGCTCGCGGTACCGCTCGAGCCCCGCTTTGGCTTCGGCGGTCGCGCCGAGCATTCTCTGACAGAGGGCGAAATTGAAGAGGGCAGCGGCGGCGATCTCATCCGACGTTTCCTCCTCGAGAACCGTCGTAAAATCGACGGCCGCCTGCATATAGTTCCCGTCGTCGAAGCGAAGCGAACCGACGCGAAAGCGTACCGTTGTGCGAAACTCGCTCTCGGGGAAGAATGTCAGGAATTGTTCGTAGGCGAGCCGTGCCTGCTCGGGCTCACCGGCCTGACTATAGGCATCGGCCATGAGGTACTGAGCCCGGTCCGCCGCCGAATAGCTGGGAAACTGGCTCACGACACGGCGAAACTCATCGGCCGCCTCCCTAAACTGTTTGGCTTCGTAACGGCGCGTGGCAATCTCGAACTGGGCATCCGCGGCAAACGCACTCGTCGGAAATCGTTCGACCAGCTGGGTGAGCACGTCGGCTCCATCTGCGCGCTGACCGAGACGGTAGAGAGAGCGCTCGATACCGCGCTGCGCCTCGGCGGCGATACCCGTGCCGGCGAAAAGGTCGATGACGGCCGAGTATCCCGCGAGCGCCTCCTCGTCGCGTTCCGCGTTGTAGTCGCACTGCGCCAGGCGCAGCATACCGAGGGCCGTGGCCCGGCTCTGCGGGAAGTGTTCGATCAAGCCCCGGTAACAACGGCGGGCGTCTTCGTAGTGATCGGCCTGAAAATAGACGTCTCCCGCACGCGACCACGCTCGCTCCGCGATCTCGGCCGAGGGATTCTCCGTGACGAGCTCCTCCCACCGGTCCACCGCGTTACCCGTTTGCGACAGGCGATGGTGACATAGCCCCGCCTGATAGAGCGCCACGAGACGCTGTGGATGACCGGGGAACCGGCCGAGGAAATCGTCGTATGTCTCGGCGGCCTCTTTGTACCGCTTCGCATTGAAGAATACGTGGGCCTTGTTGAGATAGGCCGAACTCAGGTGCTCGCTGTTGTGCTGCATGGCATAACGCGCCAGCATCCGGTTCTCCGTCTCGATGGCCAGGTCGTCCATGCCCTGCTGGGCGTACGTCCAGGCGAGGAGGCGGTTGGCCGGGATGCTGACCGCGTGTTCGGGAAACTCACCGATGAGTTTCTCCAGCACGCCTTGAGCCTCGTCGTGCCGTGCCTGCGCGGCAAGCGCATCGGCATCGATGAGGAGCGCATAGGCACGCCAGGGCGAGCTGCTCGGCGGCATTTTTTGCAGCATCATGTGCGGCACACCGCACAGCTGTCCCATGTTGCCCGCGCGGTGATACGACCACTCGAGAAGACACAGCGATGCCTCGACGAGTTCCTGGTGCTCGGGCGATGAGAATCCGATGCGGCCGTCCGTCGCGTCGTGCGAGTAGCGGTCGATCACGAGCTGAAAATACGGGACTGCCGCTTGCGGGAGGTCTTGCCCGAGAAGCCCGACACCGGCGAGATACGCCGCGGCCGGCGACTCGTCCGCCAGCGGGTAACCCGAGACGACGAGGCGGTAGGCGCTCGTCGCCTCGTTGTGACGTTCCAAGGCATCGAGACAACGTCCGACACGGTACTGCGCACTCGCGGCGAGCTCGTGTTCGAAGTAGTCGGTCAGTACGCGGTTGAGCTCGAGGATCGCGTCCTCGTAGCGCGCCTCGCTCAACAGCACTTCGCCGAGGATGAGCTGGGCGCGGGCGGCCACATCGGTGCCGGCGTGCGCGCTCGTGATCTCATGCAGACGATCCGTCGCCGTCTCAACCCGGCCATCCAGGAAGAGACAGACGGCGCTGCGCAGCTCGGCCTCTCTCTTGACATCGGGGAGCGTCGCCTTCTCGACGGTTTTGTCGAATTCTTCCGCGGCGCTCTGGTAGGCGGTGCTTCTCAAGAAAATGTTGGCCTTGGCCAGCATCGCGCGGTCGCGAAGCACGGAGTGTGGATACCGCTCGGCGATCTCCTGATACCGGGCCGCCGCCTTGAGCGCATCACCGGAGGCCTCGAAACACAGCGCCCGCAGATAGTGGGCCTCGACATTATTGTCGCTAGTGCCCAGAAGCGCCAGCGCGTCGCCGGGGCGATTCTGCAGGTATGCAATCGTGGCCTCGGCAAGCGTCGTCCGCGGGTTCGCTTCCATAAAGGGAAAACGGGTCTTGAGTTCGACGAGGTTCCGTTCCGCCCGGGCCAGCGAGTCGCGTCTCAGCGCGTTCCACGTTCTGGCCAGCAGCGCCTCGGGCGCGAGCGGGCTATCGGGGTACCGTTTCTCCCATTTCTGCCACTTCTTTGCCGCGTCCTTATCACGGCCCTGGGCTTCGAGCGCGATGATCGCGGCAAACGCCGCGTCGTCGGCAAACGGGCCTTTCTTTGCGGCCTTCTCGAAGTCCTTTGCGGCTCCTGCGTAGTCACCGCGGGCGAGCCGGATCTCAGCGGACAGAAAACGCGCGGCGTTCTTTTGCTTCGAGTCGATGCCGCGGTCGAGCAGCTCCTCCAGCGAGACGGCGAGCTCACCGAGCGCGCCCGCCCGTTCCGCGTGCGGGCGAAGCCGCGCCTGGTCGAGCGCGACCCCCAGTTCGCTCAGCGTCGGCGGGGCCGCGGCTTGAGCCTCGTTTTCCTCGGCGTGGACAGCGCCGGGCGCCGCTAGCAGCAGCAAACCGACGCTTCCAACGACCAGAAGGGTCCATGCGTAACTTTTTGCAGCGTTCATCATCGTCACTCCTTGAGCGTGCGTCACTCGGTAAATACGGGCACCGTACCCTGTGGACCCTCGGTGGTGATCTCCACGGTCCGCTCGTGCCCGAGCAGCTCGCGGCCTTCGGTATCGATGACGGTCAACGTGTATTTGTAAACGCCGTCGGGCAGGGGCAGGCCGGCCTCATCCTTGCCGTCCCACATCACGTGCGCCGGCGGTGCGCCCTTGCCGCTGAAACGCCGAACCACCTGATTGGATTTGTCAACAATGTCGAGACTCCACGATGTCGCTTCCGTCATTGTTCGCGTTTTCAGATGAAACTTTGTAATCGACTGCTGGCCGATCGGTGAGAACACAGGCGGTATCGCCTCGGAGCTCGCGAAGAAGCCGCCGAACCGGTAGGAGAGTCCGAACCGGTGGGTGATACCGAGCTCGTGATCCGTTGCCGCGTAGTCGAACT
Source organism: uncultured bacterium (assembly GCA_965372355.1). Classification (GTDB taxonomy): domain Bacteria; phylum Krumholzibacteriota; class Krumholzibacteriia; order WVZY01; family WVZY01; genus CBDVBZ01. The sequence continues at coordinate 10,648 of CBDVBZ010000085.1, forward strand.
GGATATTCGGTGACGCGTTGAACCCGAATCCTCCCATCGCCGATTGGTTGCCGTAACCGACCCTGAGCGCCATCGAGCGGTGAACCCAGAACTCGGTCCCTCCATAGAAGGTCGACCCGGGACCCGACTGATGGTTGACCTCGGCCACCATAAGACCGCGGCCGCCAAGGATCTGGAGCGCCAGACCGCCACGCACCTCGACGGGATAGGCCTCGTCGACCTCGCGGAGCGCCAGCGTTGGGCCGCCGATGTTGAGCACCGAGGCACCGACCCGCAGGGCGGATGTCAGTTTGTAGATCGCACCCAGATCGAACCCGACACCGGTGCCGTCGAACTCGCCGAACGTTTGGCGTATGACCTTGACGTTGGTGCCGATGGAGAAACGGTGCGACAGACTCTTCGCCGCCGAAAAGTAGAATGCCATATCGCTCTGCGTAAACTCGCCCATGGGCTCGTTGAACTCGTTGGTTTGCTCGAAATCGCCCGAACGAAGATTCAACACGGTCACGCCCACGCTGGGAAACCGGCGCGAGGGAATGGCAAAGCTCAGTCCGTTAACCGACGTACCCTCGAAGAGCCGCGCCGTTTCGAGGTGAACCTCGTTTTGCAGCATGAACGAGAGACCGGCCGGGTTCCAGATGACACCCGTCGGAGAGTCGGCCGCGGCGACAAAGGCGCCACCCATACCGGCGCTGCGCACACCGAGGTAGTGTGAGAGCCACTCACCGGGTATGCCGCCGGTTTGATCCGCCGCAAAAGCAGGACCCGTAACACACGTGGCCAACCCGAGCACCAGGACTCCGGCCAGCGAGAGCTTACTGTGAATATATCTCGTGATTCGCTTCATGGGTCCTCCTTCCTAGCGTACGACGCCGATCTTTCGGCGCATTGTGTGAAGTGTTTCGCCGTTTCCTTCGGCTTGGATGACAACGATGTAACCGCCGCTCGCAACGAACTCATTGCCGCCGTTCCGGCCATCCCACTGAACCTCGTTGAGCCCGACCACACCACCCTCACTCCCCGCGTGATACGTTCGCTCGAGAACGAGCGCACCGGTGATCGAATAGATACGGAGCGTCACCGTCGCGTTGTCGGCGAGTTTATACGCGATCGTCGTTGGCGCCTCGCTGGGATGAAACGGGTTGGGGTAGTTCGTTACCATTCCCGCCGGCTGGGTCGGATCGACGAGCGCCGTCTCGAGATCCATCTCGGAGGTCAGGGCACCCGACGTGGCCCGGATCCGGTCGATCTCGGGCACGCGGGGGGCGAGAAAATCCGCCTGCGCGTCACCCGTCTGATTCGTTACCGAATCGAGCGCGGTCAGGGTGCCACTACCACTCAGGAGAAAGAAATCGACGGGGCGGTCGGGGACCCCGTTATCGAATGCGTCCACGACACGGGCGTTGACCGTCGCGTGTTTGTTGCCCCGCACCCACGATGGGTCACTCGACAGCTGGATCTCAGTCGGCGCACCCGGCGTGACGGTGATGACCTCGGTGAGCGCCGGCGTGTTGCCCGCGTCGTCTCGTGCGGTCAGCACGATTTGTTCTGCGAATGTGTAGGTCTGGGCGATCGTCCGCTGACCCTGCAGGAGCTGAAACTCCGTGTTCTCGAGAACGCCGCGACCGGGCTGCTGCGTCGAGGCGTTCTGCACCTCGATCGTGATCGACGAGTTGATCTCCTGAATAACGGCTCCTGCGTCGTTGGTCACCTTGACCGTCAGGTTGAACGGCTCTCCCGCCTGTACGTTCGTTGGGCTGACTTCGGCCTCCAGATGGAACCCGCTCGTGATGGCCCGCACCTGCGTGGTGCTCGTCGGCATCGACGGATTCGTTATGTTCGCCGCGGTAATCTGCTGAAAGCCTCCCGTCGAGAGCCTCATGCTCAACTGGACCATTCCGTTGTTCAGCGGCGTATCCGCGGGAACCTGTGCGAGCGGGTCGTTCGACGTCAACCGGATGACATCGCTCACACCGGTAACGGGGTTGAACCATCCATCCGTCGCATAGACGGTGACCGTAAAGGCGTAGTTGATGGACTGATCCGTTGGCGCCCCACTGCGACCCTCGGCGGTGCCGGGGGCGACCTCTTCGCCGGGAGCGATAATGACGATTCGCGCGTACGGACCGGCGACGACGGTGACCGGGCTCGATGTGTGTGGATCGATGCCGGTCGAGTCAACGTCGCTTGCGGAAATCGTCCGCTGGCCGCTCTTGAAAAGCGTCACCGAGAGAGCCAGTTCACCGTTTGCCAGATTCGTCTGGGCCGGCATCCCGGCGAACGGATCGCTCGATGTCAACGAGATCGTGTTGTTGATACCACTAACGCGGTTCCAGAAGGCATCGACCGCGCGGATCATGATGTCGAAGCTCGAACCGGCGCTTTGGTCATCCGGCTGGCCGACAAACCCCGCCGACGTACCGCCCTGGGGTGTTTGTCCGGGCAGCAGAACCTGCAGACCCGCGTACGGTCCGGGAAGCACCTGGAAGTTGTTGCTCGTACCCAGGTGAGGCGGCGATGAGAAATCCGAACAGAAAAACGACACGGCGCCACCGGCACCGCGAAATGTCATCTGGCCGTTCCACACGCCATCGGTAAACACGATTGCCTCCGGCGAGATGCTTGCCGGGCCGGTGTTTGCGGACAGAATCGCGTCGCCGCTGTAGTCGGGGATCGTGTTGCCGCCCGCATCGGTCGCGCGAATCGTCACCGCAACCGTTTCTCCGGCCGTCACCGGCGATGCAATCGGATCGATTTCGAAGTGATCCGGCGCACTCGGGATGACGGCGATACCGGCGCTGGTCATGCCCTGAATCGAGCCGTTTGTTTGATCGGTGACGCTCAACGTCTGGGTGCCGACCGTGCCCAACGACACGGTGAACTGGCGATACCCGTTCACGAGGCTACCCGACACCGGCGTGCTGGCCCCCGCGTCGCTCGATGTGATGCGAACCGCATCCGCGCTTGGCAGGGGATTCCAGTAGGTGTCGGTCGAGTAGACCTCTACGGCAAAGCTCTGAGCCGCCCCCTGGGAGGCCGGTGTGCCGGACACACCACTGACACTCCCCGGCAGCGGGCTCTCTCCGGGCACGACGATCTGCACGCGTGAAAACGTGCCGGGATGAACGGTGAAGGGATCGCTCGTGCCGTTCTTGGATGGGTCGACATCCAGAAACGCATAGATGTTGACGTTGCCGCGGTTAATCGATGTCTCGTCCGCGCGGTAGAGCGTCACGTTACCCGACCATTGGCCGTTCGACAGATTGACGACCGCGGGCGTGATGCGTCCGACGCCAAAACTCGTGATTTCCTGCAGGCGCACGGGACCCGAAAAGCCGGATACGACGGCTCCGCTCGGGTCGACCGCCGAGAGCGAGATCGCCATCGGAGTGCCCGCGTACTGATTCTTCTGGCTGATTCTCGAGAACTCGAAACCCTGGACGGCATAGACCGTCACATTCGCGGATGTCGCCTGTGGAATCGTCGGGTCGGAATTATCATCGGCGGATATCGTAAACGACCCCGCCGCATTCAGCGTGACCGTCAAATCCACCGTGCCGTTCGTCAGCGCCGTTGCAGGGGGCAACGTGGCACTGGCGTCCGTCGATGTGATGTCGACCACGTTGGTAATGGTCGTCACCGTGTTCCACGAATCGTCACAGGCCCGCACGCGAACCGTAAACGAAACCCCCAGGGTCTGTGCGTCCGGGGTGCCGAGCTTACCGGTACCTGTGCCCGGCGCCTCGGTTTCACCCGGCAGCAAAACCTGCAACTGCGTGTACGCGCCGGCAGGTGTTGCAGCCAACAATACGACGGCGATACATAGCAGGAGCAGTGCTGACCAGCAATGTATCGAAATATGACGTGATTTCTCTTGCACGTTCGCCACCTCTTTGTCTTGGCGGTCGTAATGAACCGCAGCGACCGTGAAACACGGCCTAATCAACGATTTTCTGTATGTATCGTTTTCCCCAAGTGGTGTTTGACAGCAAGCCATATGCCCACAACGCGCTGTCGCGGCGGCCCCTAGGCTGAGTGATGCCTCAATGTGTCCTGTTCAGGCAGGTACGTTCTCAAGGAAACGTGTTGTGTGTCGATTTTTCTTGTCCAATGGGGCCATACGCCGCGAAAGAACCTCCGAATGTCCTCGCGTGCAAAAAGCGGTGTTGCACTTGGCGACATCTGCCTCATGACACCCGCCGCGTCGTCTTATGGCTGGCCACGAACGTGGCGAGACGCAATGAAATGATGCAAATGCATCATTTCGCCGCCGGCTCTATTCGCGTATCATCAGGGTTTTCAGCCACGCTCCTACTCTATTCGCGTATCATCAGCGTTTTCGGCCACGCTCCTATTCTCAGACCTGTGACATGTGCAACATGAGCGAGCTGCATCACGTACACATTTCTATCGGACGCCCGGGGGCTCCGAGCTCGCCACCGTAATACCACCCCACATATCGCACGCGTCCGTCTCGTCCCATGGTCTTTTTACCGCACGTCAACCTGCAGCACCAGGGAGGTAACATCATGCACCACAGTCAGTTATTGGGCCAGAGCCGCACCGTGTGGGTCCTGATGGCGGTATTCGCCATCGCTTTCGCAGGTCTCGCCCATCCGGCGACCGCGGTTACGCTCACACCGATCAGCGGGATGAGCCCGTACCCCGACGGCGGGGATCCGACCGACCCCGAGGCCGTGACCGCGTGCAACGGTGGCGACCAGGTCGGGACACTCTACCGCAACAGCGAAACGGAGCCCTTCATCGCGGTCAACCCGACCAACCCCGACAACATGATCGCCTGCTGGCACCAGGACCGCTGGAGCAACGGCAGCGCCCAGGGTGTCGCCGGCGCCTGGACGACCGACGGCGGTGCGACCTGGACCCATTTCAGCATCGGGTTTACGCGGTGTTCGGGCGGCGCGCCGGAGAGCACGGGTGACTATCAGCGAGCATCGGATCCGTGGATATCGTTTGGAGCCGATGGCGCGGCGTACTACATGGCGCTTGTGTCGGACTGGACGACCGCCCGCAACGGGATGGCGGTGGCCAAGTCTACAAACGGCGGCGCCACATGGACCGATCCCATCATTATAAAGTCGAACAACGCGCGGGG
>CBDVBZ010000086.1:0-15482 GCA_965372355.1 uncultured bacterium
CTGCAATGAGGCGCTGATCCTCGCTTGCCTTACCCCAGGGCCAAAGCACGGCTACAAGCTCGCACTCGAGATCGAGCAGCGGAGCGAGGGCGCCTTCAAGTTCAACCACGGCACCCTCTACCCCATCCTCCACAAACTGGAAAAAAACGGCCTCATTGAGGGCCGCTGGTCCAACGACGGACAAAGACGAAAACGAAAGCGTTACACGATCACCCGGAGGGGCGCCGAGTGTCTTAGAACCCGGTTTCGCGGCGCCCTGTCACGCGTCGCGGGGTGCAAGAAACACAACAAACGATGTCCAGGGGAGTGATGACCTATGACGAGAACGCTGGTGGTATCGTTCGCGGTCCTGTTCGTCCTATCGTGCACATCCGCGCGTTCTCCGGACACACCCGATGACGATACCAAGCTCGTTTCTCCCGCGTCGTTCGATCGGGCCTGGTGGGCCGTAACAAACGTCCTTGCAGAGCACGGGTGGCCGATCGAGACGGAGAGCGAGGTGTCGGGATCGATCGCGACGGAGTTTGTGTTGGTCGGTGTGAACCGGGACAGAAATGCGTGCCCGACGTTTGTGGGAGACAACAGACGCATAGACACTATGCGATGCAAGCTCATTGTGCACGTTCGGAGTCTCTCCGAGCAAGAGACGGAGATCGAGGTGAACGCTATCCTCGAGGGCAGGGTGGTTGCCGCGTACTCGTCGCTCAGCGAGCGCTTTATAAAATGGACGCCGTGCAGCTCGACGGGCACGATCGAGAAAGAGATCCTGCACGCCATTGAAGTGGAGCTGTTATGAAACGGGCCGGCATCTGCCGGCCTGACGTTGCCGCATCCCCTCTCAGCGTCACGGTACCGCAGGGTGTATGATGCCGGCCCGGTCACTCCTCCGAGGCCAACGCTGCAAGATTCTCGACGAGCCGGGGGCTCGTGCTTCCCCAGTAGGGACCCACAGTTGTTAGACCGACGCAAGCGAGTGTCGTGATAGACTACCGACATGATTCCTCGATTTGCGATCGACGTATTTGTCTGGCTTCTTCTGTGGGTGGCGGGCTGGGGTGTGTACGGTTTGATGTTACGCCGGGGTATCGACTACGTAAAACGCTTCCCGATCACGTGCGTCTATTTCCTGGCCCTTTCGGTTCTTATCGCGATTCTCTTCAAAACGACGCTTGCTCGAGTGACGGCAACCTTCAGTGCGACGCCGTTTGTCGTTCTGGCTCTCGTCTACGTCGCCACGATCGTGCTCTACCGTGTGGCGCACGTCCGCCTCACAAGACCCGACCGACTGATCGAGAGAAATCCGTACGAGCTCTTTCTGACACTGGATTACCGGTATCTATTCTCGAAGTCCTTCGAGCTACTATTCCAGCAAATGATGATCGTGCTGCTCATTCTCACGATCCATGACGCGACCCCCGTGATAATCCATGTGATCGTGATCTACGGCGTTATCTTTCCGCTGGCTCATTTCCCCATCTATCCCTTCATCGGCACAAACGAGAAGGCGTTCAGGGTGTTCTATGTCGTTGCCTCGATAACATCCGCTATCTTGTTTCCTCTATTGATACTGAAGGTCAGCTACGGGTTTGTATACACTTACGCCATCCATCTGTCGTTCTACACGCTGTCCGCATTGATCTTCTGGATGAGGAACACCCGTCCGGACGAAGCGTCCTGACATCCTGGCAGTGCCGGTGACCTTGACCCGGCCGAGTCGCAGAGGCTATCATCCCCACAATGAGCAAAGAACTCACGACTGACTATCTTATAGCGGATTGCGGAATTGCAGGCGCGCTCCTGCCGAGCAAACTTGCGGCGAACGGCAGGAAGATCGTCATTTTCGATCAGGGCCCTCGCATTACGGAAGCGGATCGCGCCGAGATGTTGCGTCGGAGCAAGGAGACGCTCAACGATTTCGCCGACGATGATGACGTTCGTGGTGTATCACCGCAAGACCCCAAACACGCCCCTACCCATCCGGAACTGGAGGTAGCTTTATGCGGCATCTTACAACCGGCCTTTCTTTCGTACTTGCACTCGGTATCATCGGATGCGGCAGCTCGCGAGACAAAGAGATCAAGAGGGTTTTGGATTCTCCGATCAGCTACAAGTCGCACCTCTCATCGTGGGCGAACATGGGGAATTACAAGACGTGGAACTGGGTGCCAATGCCCCAGGCCGTCCGGGTCGATCCCAGGGCCAGCGATCCCCAGCTTCGCGCGGCGATCGAGAAAGCGGTCGCGATGCATATGAAGGAACGGGGTTACGCCAAGGTGGATGGCTCGCCGGATCTCCAGGTCAACTATCACGTCGCGACACAGCACATCGACCGCGAGTTCATGGAAACCATGTACGACGGCAAGTACTGGCCCGACTACCGGATGGACTTCAGGGGATCGGGTAAGGCGGCGCGCGAGTGGAAAGAGGGCTCGGTTCTCGTATTCCTCTTTGACACGAACTCGCAGGAGATCGTGTGGCAGAGCTCTGCCACGGCTGAGGTCACCGACCAGGCGCCGGAGGAGAGGGGCGCCGCGCGGCTCAACGAGGCCATCAAGGTCATGTTCACGAGCCTGCCCGGAAGACCTGCTTGGGAGATGAACGAGTAGCGGCAGGACGAACACACCGGAAGGATTGAATCATGAAAATCACACTGACGGTAAATGGTGAGGGACACACCGTCGATGTCGCTCCCGACACACCGCTGCTTTGGGTTTTGAGGGACACGTTGGGTTTGACCGGCACCAAGTACGGCTGTGGCGAGGCGCTCTGCGGGAGCTGTACCGTCCATCTCAACGGCAGCCCGGTTCGATCGTGTGTCATGCCGGTGTCCGCCGTCGCGGGCGCGCGAATCACGACGATCGAGGGGCTGTCTCCCGATGGCAACCACCCGCTGCAAAAGGCGTGGATCGAGGACGATGTCTCGCAGTGCGGTTATTGTCAGCCGGGACAGATCATGACGGCGGCGGCATTGCTCGAGCAGAACCCCAACCCGAATGACGACGATATCGATGCTGCACTCTATGGCAACCTCTGCCGGTGCGGCACACATGACAGGATTCGCAAGGCGATTCACCGTGTGGTGAAGAAGGGGGGTGGACGGTAATGGGCAACACAAAGATCAGTCGCCGAAATTTTCTCAAGGTCTCCGCAGCCACCACCGGCGGGTTCATCATCGGCTTCTATGTTCCCGTCGATGAATCGCTCACTCAGACCGTCGAGCGGTTCGAGCCGAACGCTTTTCTAAAGATTGCTCGCGATGGGTCCGTCACGATCATGGCGAAGAACCCCGAGCTCGGTCAGGGGGTCAAAACGTCGTTGCCGATGATCATTGCCGAGGAACTGGAGGTCAACTGGGAGGATGTCCGCATCGAGCAAGCCGACCTCGACTCGCGTCTCGGTGGCCAGTGGGCCGGCGGTAGCATGAGTGTCACGTACAACTTTGACATGCTGCGGACGGCAGGCGCCACGGCGCGCGAAATGCTCATTACAGCCGCGGCGAACGAGTGGAGTGCCGATCGTGGCGAGTGCTATGCCGAGGCAGGACGCGTGCACCACCAGCCGAGCGGAAGGAGCATCGCGTACGGAGATCTCGTGGACGCGGCTGCCGAGCTTCCCGTGCCTGAAGAAGTCGATGTCAAGGACCCGAAGGATTTTCGGATTGTGGGAACGTCGAAGATGAACATCGACGGCAAAGACCTCGTCACCGGTCGGACGATCTTCGGTTTGGATGTAAAAGTACCGGGGATGCTCTATGCGGTGATCGAGAAGCCACCGACGTTTGGTGGACGGGTGAAGAGTTACGACGATACGGCGGCCATGCGCGTGGCGGGCGTAAAGCATGTGATCGAGGTCGAGCCGATGGAAGATCCCACACACCGGATTGCCGGTGTCGCCGTTGTCGCCGAATCGACGTGGGCCGCCATAAAGGGACGTGAGGCGCTGAACGTCGCGTGGGAGGACGGCCCGCGCAAGGATGAGAGTACCGAGAGCCTCACCGCCCAGTTCGACCGCCTGACCCAGCAAGAGGGAAAGGTGCTGCGAGACGACGGTGATGTCGATGCCGCCCTCGCGGATGCCAAGACCACACTGAACGCGGTCTACGAGGCGCCGTTTCTCTCACACTCCCCCATGGAACCGATGAACTGCGTGGCCGATGTGCGTAGCGATCGGTGTGAGGTGTGGGCGCCGACGCAGGTACCGGGCACGGTGCATCGTCTCGCCCAGGGTATTACGGGGTTGCCGCCCCAGGCGATTGTGGTCCATCAGATTCGCTGCGGTGGCGGTTTTGGCAGACGGCTCATGGCAGACTACGCCGCCGAGGCTGTGTTTCTGTCCAAAACGGTTGGTGCACCCGTTCAGGTCGTGTGGTCACGCGAGGACGATATGCGGCACGACTACTATCGCCCGGCGGGATTTCATCGTCTGCGGGCGGCTGTGAATGACGACGGCAACCTGATTGCCTGGCACGTTCACACGTCCACGACATCGCGGTACGAATTTCGCGGGAGCGAAGAGCCCGCGGAGAGCACCGAGGTCTTTCCCGATGCATTTCCCGCAGGGTTGATCCCCAACTTTCGCATGGCGTATTCCCCCGCCGACACGAGTGTGCCGACCGGCGCGTGGCGGGGACCCGGCAAGAATGCGAACACGTTTGTCGACCAGTGCTTTCTGGATGAAATCGCCGAAGCGGCGGGCAAAGATCCGGTAGCGTTCAGGCTACAGATCCTCGGGGAATCACGCGACATGCCCTACCGCGACCATGGCGGGCCGACGTACAACACCGGCCGGTTGAAACACGTCCTCGAGACCGCGGCGAAGAATGGCAACTGGGGCGCTCCGCTACCCAAGGGACGGGGGCGTGGTATTGCCGCGCACTTTATGTTTGGCGCCTACACGGCCCAGGTCGCGGAAGTGACCGTGGCAGACGGCGAGGTTTCGGTGGATCGCGTGGTCGCGGTCGTGGATTGTGGAATCGTCATCAACCCCATCGGCGCCCGCGCGCAGGTCGAGGGGGGCATACTACACGGCCTGAGCGCCACGCTTCACGAGCAGATCACGATTGCAGGCGGCGGCACCGTGCAGGGCAATTTCGATGACTACCCGATCCTGCGTTTAGGCGAAGCGCCAAAGATCGAGGTGCATTTCGTCACGAACACCGAGCACCCGCAGGGACTCGGTGAGATGGTGCTGCCGTCGATCATGCCGGCGGTGTGCAACGCGGTTTTTGCCGCAACGGGCACGAGGATTCGGCGGTTGCCCATTCGCGCAGAGGATCTGCGCTCGTAGATTCCGGAATGTCTGGCGTAGAAGTCGGCTCTAGAAGGCTTCGCCGATGCGACTGAGGCGGGCCGGGATTTCTCCCGGCCCGTGGTTGTGAGGGTTGGATCTGACGCAGCGCTAGAAGTCGTCGAAGCTGCCGTCATCATCCATGTAGGCAACGTGTCGCCATTCATGCGTGCGCGTGCCGCCCCTGTAAGCGCCGTGTCGCCATTCATGCGTGCGGGAGCCAAACCTGGCGAGTTTTCGTTCCCTGTGAAGGAAGCGTCTCCAGCTCCGTTCATGCCTTGCGGCGCGCACGACCGGTCGGGGCAAGTAAAGCCAGTGCCCGATCTCGAACCATCGATACCCCAGGCGTCTCAGCTGAATCAACTCACGCGCCGGCACGCTTGTGTAACGACCCAGACGGCGGGCCATCATCCGATCCTGCCTGCTGATTCTGTGATGCGCATCCACATAGATCGGGCGATGCCTTTTCGTTCGCACCGGGTAGTAGGAGGGTTTGTTGCTCACCCGGACGCGCACATTCGGCGACCGGTACGTCGCGTCGATGCGGACCCCCGCGTCGGCATCCGAACCGATGCCGGACCCGGCGAGGAGAACCAGCGCCAACAAGCTCAGTAAACTCAATCGCATTGTTCTCATGACGAACACCTCCTATTGTGGCCGCCCCAAGTGGCGACTCTGCCCCCGACTGTTGCAAGTCACATTCCTCACGAGCAATACTATGATAACATGTTACAAACACATATGTTAAACGCCTCATGCCACGGTCGGGCCGAACGCGAATCTGGACCTCCCGGGCCATGACCGTCCAGATTAGTGGACAACTCAGGGGCACCTCGTTCTTGCCTTGCGATGAGGGGGGCAATTCCGGTATCCTGCACAGAAGCGTGGTCGGACCCTCGATCACGCGACATCTCGAACACACGCAGAAGCGGAGGTAGACTACATGGCGCTGATTGCTGCTGGGGCGAAGGCCCCGGATTTCAAGCTCGATAGTCATCTGGATACGACGGTATCGCTGTCGGATTTCAATGGCTCGAAAAACGTACTACTCGTTTCCTACCCACTCGATTTCACGCCCACTTGAAGCATGGAGATCCCGGGTCTGAACTCTCTCCTCGAGAAGTTCGACGCGGTAGATACCCAGGTTCTGGGTATGAGCGTGGATTCGAAATTCAGCCACAAAGGTTGGGCGGCGGGTTTTGCTGGAATCAAGTACCCGTTGCTCTCAGATTTCCATCCGAAGGGCGCAGTGGCCAAGGAGTACGGTCTGTGGCTCGAAGATGCGGGCATCTCGGACCGTGCGACCGTCCTGATCGACAAGAACGGCAAGGTGCTTTGGTCGGAATCGGTCGGACCGAGTGGCGCTCGCCAACCGCATGAGCTACTCGAGAAAGTCAAGTCGCTCGTCTAATAGCTGATCGTCAAGATCCTCTCCCAACATGAACCACCGGCTTGCTCGGCAAGGGTGGCAGGGGTGCAGTCTGTCGTGTGCGGCACCTCGTGCGTGACGTCGCTTTGAGGTGGCGGCAACCATGTGTGCCGGACACGCGGCTTGCAGTACAGTTACGCATGATGACTTCAAACCAACGATCCACGTTGCGAACCCTCGTTGCCACTGTGTTGGCGATGACGGCCTTTGCCGCGAATTCGATTCTGTGCCGCCTCGCGTTGGGGCCGCCGGATATCGACGCGGCGAGCTTCACCGCCATCCGCCTGGTATCGGGCGCCGGGATGCTTCTCGTGATCGCCCGTGCGTCGGGACGGCGGCGCACCAAACGATCACGCGGCGATTGGAAATCCGGTGCCGCGCTTTTTGTGTACGCCATCATGTTTTCGTTCGCCTACCTGCGTCTCGACGTCGGCACCGGGGCCCTCATTCTTTTTGCGCTGGTGCAGGTAACGATGATTGTGTGGGGACTCGTACGGGGTGAGCAGCCGCGGCCGTTTCAGTGGCTGGGGCTGGCCGCTGCTTTTGGCGGGTTGGTGTACCTCGTTTCTCCGGGGCTTGCAGCACCCTCGACGGTCGGCTCCCTGATGATGGGAACGGCGGGAGTCGCGTGGGGCGTCTATTCGCTCCGGGGGCGCGGTGCGACGGACCCAGTAGTCACAACGACCGACAACTTCGTCCGTTCCGTACCCCTGGTAATCATCGTGGCTGTTGTGTTTTACCAAAGCATCGATCTCTCCGCTCGTGGCGTCGTGCTTGCAGTCGCGTCCGGGGCGATCGCGTCCGGTGTTGGATACGTGATCTGGTACGCCGCTTTGCGCGGTCTCTCGGCAACGCGCGCCGCGAGCGTGCAGCTCACCGTTCCGATTGTCGCTGCGCTGGGTGGGTTGGCGTTCCTGGGAGAAGCAGTCTCGCTACGTCTCACGATATCGGCCCTGCTCATCCTGGGCGGAGTGGGCCTCACGCTTCTCGGGCGCGAACGGACAACTGAGCGCTGAAGGGGCGTCTAAACGCCTCACGGTTGACAAAAGTCAACTCGACCCCGCGCATCCGCGCGGGTACAATGTTTCCGACAGATTAGCGATGTGAGTCTGGTCGAGTCCGGGAGGTCGGTCTCCCGGTTGCCACGGCCCTTTTTTCATGGGCTCGATCCCATGCTCACTGCCATGGATCCCTCGGCAGCCACGATTGAATTGGTGCGGCCGGGGATTTTTTTTCGAATGTTTTACATCGCAAGGAGACGCTTGCATGTTTGCCAAGCTTCGGGAGTGGGAGCAAAACCGTCACGATTACGCAAAGGCCTGGAAGGAACGGACCGGTGGCAAGGTGCTCGGGTACTTCTGCACGTACGTACCCGAAGAGATACTCCACGCGGCGGGAGTACTGCCGGTGCGTATCCTCGGAAGCCACGAGCCACAGGACGTTACCGAACCGCACATCTTCGGTATGTACTGCCCGTTCTGCCGTGACTGCCTGGCACAGGGACTTAAAGGTAGGTACGACTATCTCGATGGGATCATGATCGCCCAGTCGTGCCTGCACATCCGCCAGGCGTATACATCCTGGGAGAAGCACAGACCCAGGGAATTCAGCTACTACCTGTGCATGCCGCATCGCGTTCAGAGCCACCGGGCGCTACCCTATCTGACCGGTGAGCTCGTCGATTTCAAGAAGGCGGTCGAGGACTGGACGGGAAAAACTATCACCGACGACGATCTCGACAAGAGCATTGAAGTCTACAACGAGAACCGCCGCTTGATGCACGAGGTGTACAAGCTGCGTCAGGGAGAGAACCCGATGCTGACCGGTGAGGAGGCCATGGAGCTGGTCTTGTCGGGTCAGATGACGGACAAGTCGGAGCACAGCGAAGAAATCAAACGTGTTCTGGGCGAGCTACCGAAACGCAAAACGGACCGCGAGACGGGCGTACGCCTGATGATCATCGGGAGCGAAGACGACGATATCGAGTTTATCAACATGGTGGAGTCGAGCGGCGCAACGTTCGTGGTGGATGAGCACTGCACGGGCACCCGGTACTTCTGGAACGAAGTGGTGCCCGCGGAAAACCGCCTGGAAGCGATCGCGGATCGTTATATCAAACGCGTGCCATGCCCGACCAAGGACTGGGAACAGAGAACGAGGGTGCCGCATATCCTCAAGCTCGCCGAAGACTGGAAGGTCGACGGAGCGATCGTCATACAACAGAAGTTCTGCGATCCGCACGAGCTCGACACACCGGCCATACGCAAGGCGCTCGAAGACAAGGACATCAAGACACTGTTTCTGGAATTCGACGTCACCGTGCCCATCGGGCAGTTCAAGGTGAGGGTTGAGGCATTCCTCGAGATGTTCGTCGAGGAAGATCTCTTTGACTAACGGGAGATGAAGATGGCTGCCAACGCGATCTATAAGACGAAGCCGCTGGAATGCTGGAGAAAGGCAAAGGAGATACGTAACAAATACTATAAGGACTACGCCGAGGCCCACGACAAGGGCGGGCTCAGATGGGCGGGTGGCGCGTGGACTTTTGGAGCGATCCCGAACGGTCTGGGTGATGACGTCCACAGCATCACCAGCGAGCCTTATGGGGCATCAATTGCCGCCAACAAGGAGTTCTCGACGAGGTGTCTCGAGGCTACCGAAAGGGCGGGCTACGCGAGAGACCTCTGCTCCTATATGCGCAACTACTGGGGGTCGATACTCATCGACGAGTATCTCTGGGGGGGGCCTTTTCCAAAACCGGACTTTCTGTGGCAGGATCATATCTGCTGCAGCCACGCCAAGTGGTACCAGGTGGTGTCCGATCTCGAGGGTGAGATCCCGCACTATTCGATCGACGTCGCCGTCGGTCCTTACCACACGATCAACGAGAACAAGCTGGGCTATATCGTCGGTCAGATGCACGACGGCATCGAGTGGCTGGAGAAAACAACGGGCCGCACGTACGACGACGAGAAGCTCATCGAGGCGGTCTACAACGAGTGCCGGTCTACGGCGCTGTGGGCCGAGATCTGTTGTCTCAACAAGGCGCGCCCGGCGCCACTGGAAGAGAAGACGATGTTCTCTCTCTACGTGCTCGGGACCCTGATGAAACACAGCAAGGTGGTGGTGGACTTCTACGAGGAGCTGCGCGACGAGGTCCAGGACCGGGTGGACAACCAGATCGCCGCGGTCCCCAACGAGCGGTGCCGGCTGATGTCAGACACGCAGCCGCCGTGGGGTTTCTTGAGTGTGTTCCGCTATCTCGAGGAGTTCGGCGCGCTTTCGGTAGGGTCGCTCTACACGTTCGGGCTCATCGGTATGTTCGAGGTCAAGCCCGACGGCACATGGGGCCCGCGTACGACGCCGCAGCAACAAGGAATAGAGATCAAGGACCGCGATCAGGCGCTCCGTGTTCTCGCCGATTGGAATCTGAGCAAACCGGAGTGGCAGCATTTCTACTCGCCCCATCTGAAGACCGAGATGATGGTGCGTATCGCCAAGGAGTGGAATCTCGACGGTGTGATACTTCACTACAACCGGGGCTGCGAGGGCTTGAGCCTGGGAATCGCCGAAAATCGACTGGGTCTGATCGAGGCGGGGTATCCCGTCATGACGTTTGAGGGCAACATGGGCGACGAGCGCGAGTTCGATCTTGCACGAACCATGGCGCGCATCGACAGCTTTATGGAGACCCTGGATCTCAAGAAGGATCGAGCCGGGAAGAGTTGACATGCCGATTGAGCTGCGTCCCAAGGACGTCAGCCTGTCCTGTTTCAATCGGCGATGTAACGCTGCCGTCCAGGCCAGCGTTACATAGAGTTCGTGACCAGAGTGGGGGTTGCTTATGATAACGGCTGGCATTGATATGGGTTCCAAAACCGTCAAGGTAGTGATCCTGCGTGACGGTGACATCGCCGGCAAGGGCATCGAGATTGCCGGTTTCGACAGCCGTGGGGCTGCCGAGAAGGCATTTGCCACAGCGATGGATCAGGCAGGCATCCAAAAGGATGACATCGAGCAGATCGTCGCAACGGGTGCGGGTCGCAAGTACGCGCCATACACCGAAGAGAACATCACCGAGGTATCCAGCGATGTCAAGGGCGCCACGGCGCTCTACCCTGCCGCGCGCACCGTGATCGATGTCGGGGCCGAGGAAGGCCGGGCGATCCGGTGCAATGACAAGGGCAAGGTGCTCGACTTTGCGCTCAACGAGAAGTGCGCCGCGGGAGCGGGGGCCTTTACCGAAGCGATGAGCCGTGCGCTCGAGGTGAGTATCGAGGAACTGGGTGATATGTCGCTCAAGTCGGAGAACGCCATCCCAATGAATGCGCAGTGCGCCGTTTTTGCCGAGTCTGAGGTCGTCTCACTGCTCCACGCCAAGACAAAGAAGGAAGATATCGCCAGGGCGGTGCACGATGCCATCGCGAGCCGTATTGTGTCTTTGGCGCGCAAGGTTGGGTTTGAACCCGAAGTGGTCCTGATTGGTGGGGTGGCG
Source organism: uncultured bacterium (assembly GCA_965372355.1). Taxonomy (GTDB): domain Bacteria; phylum Krumholzibacteriota; class Krumholzibacteriia; order WVZY01; family WVZY01; genus CBDVBZ01. The sequence continues at coordinate 11,211 of CBDVBZ010000086.1, forward strand.
TACAATAAGGGGTTCGTCGACTCGTTGAAGAGGGCGCTCGAGTGCGAGGTCAGCATACCGGACACGCCTGAGTATATTGGGGCTTACGGCGCCGCATTGGCCGCCACGGAAGAGCAATAGAGAAAATAGCAATCGACACGAACAGCAAAACAAGGGAAAGAGAACAATGGCTGAGTACTGGCGCTGGAAAGAACACCGCTGGCACAACACGGACGTGGATTGGCGAAACGCCAAGCTCGTCACGGCGGGTGTCGATGTAGGATCCGTATCGTCTCAGGCGGTCATCGTGGTCGACGGCGAGTTGTATGCGTTCTCGAGCGGGCGCACGGGGTCCGATAGTCCCGAGAGCGCTCGGAACGCAATGAACTGGGCCCTCGAAGAGACCGGTATGACGCTGGATGACATCGGTTTCGTCGTGGGTACGGGCTACGGCCGGGTCAATGTGCCGTTTAGCAACAAGGCCATCACCGAGATCGCCTGTCACGCGCGCGGCGCAAACTTTATGTACGGCCCTACCGTGAGGACCGTTCTCGATATGGGCGGTCAGGACTGTAAGGTCATCCGCTGCGACGAACGGGGCAAGGTGACCGCGTTTGCCATGAACGACAAATGCGCGGCGGGCACGGGCCGAGGCATGGAGGTCTTTGCCGATCTGCTCGCGATCCCCATAGAAGAGGTCGGTGAGCTGTCGCTGCAGGTCGATGAAGAGCCGCCGCCGGTGTCGAACACGTGCGTGCTCTTTGCCAAATCGGAAGCGACGGGGCTTCTTCGTGAGGGCTGGCCCAAGAGCAAGGTTCTGGCAGCGTACTGCTCCGCCATGGCGCGACGCGTGGTCACTCTCTTGCAGCAGGTGGGCATCGAGGAGAAGTTCGCGATCACCGGCGGGATCGCCAAGAACATCGGGGTTGTCAAGCGTCTCGAGACGGAGACGGGGATCAAGCCGCTGACCGCGGAGATCGATACGCAGATTGCGGGTGCTCTTGGTGGCGCTTTGTTTGCGCAGAACCTCCTGAGGAAGAAGCTCGCCAAAGCCTAGCGACCCGCAATATCGCTGGAAGAAGCCCGCCGCCAACGAGCGATTCGTGACACTGCCGGGAGAAGCCCGCCGCCTATCGGAGTGGAAGGCGGTCGGTAGAACTACTGAGAAAAGACCACTGCTTAGAGGGCGGCGGTCGATCCGGAGGTCAAAGACTGCCGCTCCCTGAGCGGCGGTCGGTACGGAGGCCGAGGTTTGAAAGCGCACTACGGATACAAGGACGGGGCCGGGGATTTCTTTATCATTATAGACACGGACAAGTGTATCGACTGCGATCATCACGGGTGTGTAGCCGCCTGTCCGGAGGGTGTCCTCGAGATCATCGAGGACGACTACGACGATGAGGTTGCGGCGGTGGCCGAGGACCACCGCAAGAAAATCAAATACTCCTGCGCACCGTGCAAGCCCGACACCAATCGTCCGGCCCTCCCGTGTCTCACCGCATGCACGCCGGGAGCGATCTCGCACTCATGGTAAAGCTGACCATCAACGAGGTGGAGATCGAGGCTGCGGAGGGCAACACGATTCTCGCTGCGGCCGACGCCGCCGGGATCTATATCCCACGACTGTGCGCCCATCCCGATCTGCCCCCCCTGAACCCCAAGGAACTCAAACCGTCGGAGCGAATCTACCAGGGATCGGTGGCAGTGGATCATGCGCCTCCGACGAATGGCGGCTATAAGGGTTGTGGGCTGTGTGGTGTTGCCGTCGACGGCGAGAGTGACCCGGTGCGTAGCTGCTCGACGCCGGTCCGGGATGGCATGGTGATCACCACATCCACAGAACAAATCGACGCCAAACGCCGCGACAGACTCAAAGCGATCTTTACGACCCACCCGCATGCCTGCGTCCAGTGCGCACAAAACGCCGGGTGCGCCCTCGAACCGTGTTCGACCAACGTGGCGAAGGAAGAACGGTGCTGTCCGATCTTTCACGACTGCGAGCTCCGCAAGGTCGCCGACTTCATCGGTATCCCACCCGAGACACCGCGCTACCACCCGGCCGATCTTCCCATCGTAGACGATGAACCCCTCTTTATCCGTGACCACAACCTCTGCATCAGCTGCCTGCGCTGTGTGCGCATGTGCCGTGATGTAAGAAAGGTCGACGCGCTGGGATTCGTGCTGGACGAGAATGCGAGACCCATCGTGGGCACACACGCACCTACACTAATGCAGTCGGGATGCTGGTTTTGTCTGAGCTGCGTGGAAGTGTGCCCGACGGGCGCCTTGCGGCTCAAGTTCGAGGACGCGAGAGTCGAGGGCCACCGCGTCACCCGCTGTGTCGCCGCGTGTCCCGCGGGGATCGATATTCCCCGCTACATCCGCGAGATCAGAGAGGGTGAGTTTGCCCGTGCCGAAGCGGTCATTCGCGAGGCGGTCCCCTTTCCGCGTGTCCTTGGGCAGGCCTGCTTTCACCCGTGCGAGACCGAGTGTCTCCGCGGAGAGGTGTCCGAACCCGTTGCGATCTGCGCTTTGAAGCGTGCCGTTGTCGAGCACGGGGGCGAGCCAGTGTGGCGGTCGTATCTGAATCCCCGTCCCGCCACGGGCAAGACCGCCGCGATTGTGGGGGCGGGACCGGCGGGACTCACCGCCGCCTGGTTTCTCAAGCTCAAGGGACACGATGTCGTCGTCTATGATTCAGCACCGCAAGCGGGTGGGTGGCTTCGTGACGGGATCCCGCCCTATCGCCTCTCATCGGATGCCGTCGATGATGATCTCGCCGACATCCTATCGTTGGGGATCGAGGTACGAACCGGTACCGAGGTTGGCAAAGACACGTCCTTCGAAGAGATCCGCTCTGCGCATGACGCCGTACTCATCGCCACCGGTGCGCGGCGCAGCAAACCACTCCCCTGCGAGGGCGCCGATCTCGACGGTGTGCAAAGTGGGCTCGATGTGCTCAAGGGTTTGAGCGCGTCTTTGGACGAGTCACCGTTTGCCGGTGAACGCGTCGTCGTCATCGGCGGCGGCAACGTGGCCATGGATGTCGCCCGGACGGCGCGCCGCCTGGGACCCGATGAGGTCCACATCTATTGTCTCGAAGCGCGCGACGACATGCCGGCGCACAACTGGGAGATCGAGGAGGCTGAGCGCGAGGGTATCGTGATGCACCCCGGTTGGGGGCCAATACTCATTGCGGGTGAGGGGAAGGTCGAACGCGTGGACTTCAAGAAGTGTGTCTCGGTCTTTGATGAAGGTGGCGCGTTCGCCCCCACATTCGACGAGGGTACGACGACGTCTCAGGCGGCGGGTCGTGTGCTCGTTGCCATCGGGCAGGAACCGGTACTCGACTTTCTCGGCTCGACGGAAGGTGTCGAACTGACCGCGGCGGGCGCTCTCGAAGCCGACGCCGGTGTGATGGCGACGACGCTCGACGGTGTCTTTGCCAGCGGTGAGGCCGTTATGGGCCCGGCATCGCTGGTGGACTCGATCGCGCAGGGCCGGCGTGCCGCATCGGGGATCGACCGTTTCCTCGGTGGCGACGGCGACATTTACTTCCCGCTTGTGGATGACACGGAGCCCGACGGCGATCTCGGTCAGCGCGAAGGCTTTGGAGGGTTATCGAGAACGGAGATCCCGCACCAGCCACCGGCCGAAGCGGCCGGCAACTTCAGGCTCGTCGAGATGGGGTACAGCGCCGATGACGCCATGGTGGAGGCGGCGCGTTGTTCTCGCTGCAATCTACGGCTACTCATTCACCCCCAACCCCTGCCTCCCGAGCCGTGGCTCGAGTTCACGATGGACGCGATCGGCGAGGTGCCGGCATCCGAGGGCGTCTACCAGCTTCTCGATGGGGAGAAGACCGTCTACGCCATCAAGGGTGTCGATAATCTAAAGGAAGCATTGACCGGACTGGTCGAGACATCGACAAAGGCGAAGTTCTTTCTCTTTGACGAAGATCCGATGTTCTCGAAACGGGAGAGCGAGCTCATCCAGGAGTATCTGAGCAAACACGGCTGCATGCCCCCCGGCGAGGGCGACGACGATTTGGACGACCTGTTCTAGCTCCCAGCAGCGCCGGGCGCCTCGACCGGTGGGACGGCGATACCTGGGTCTACCGCTTGACTCGTCCGCTCGCCTCCAAAGAAACGTCCCTCGTGCTCTCCGGTTTGGAACACCCCGCGACAAGCAGGGACAGCACTGCACAGCAAAATATGATATATTTGATTGGTTTCATTTTTATTCCACAAGTTCCGGGTCACCGAGTATCCACTTCTTCTCCCACAGTTCCGG
>CBDVBZ010000087.1:0-15386 GCA_965372355.1 uncultured bacterium
GGGCCCGTGTGGGGGGGGTGCGCCTCCCCTGGTTGGGGGGGGGGCGCCGCCCGCCTGACCCCGCGCGCCGCGCCGCGCGCCCCCCCCCCGACCTCGTGCGCCGTGACCTCGACGATCTAATCGGCATCACATCGAAGCCCGACGTCGTAGCCATCCGGCGTTGGGAGCGCGCCATTCCGCAGTACAACCTCGGACACACCGGCATCATTCGCGCGATCGCGGCTTTCGAGAGCAAGACCCCCGGTCTAACCGTTTCCGGCAACTTCCGCGGTGGGGTGGCGATCAGCGATTGTGTCGGCCGGGCTCGCGAGGTGAGCGAACGAGTGGCACTTCAGCTCGGGAGCCCCAAGTCCACGTAACTCTCTGCCCCCCGATGGGCTTTTTCCATGTAGGCACGCGAGCCCTTGCGACCCTGGGTCCGGGCGTCAGCTTCCCGTACGGTGGTCGTATCCTCGAAACATGGCCTCGGTGGTCCGTTCAATGGCCTCGTGCCACTGTTTGGCGAGCGCGTCATTCCACTGATCGCCGTGGAATTTCTCCAGAGTCGCCAGCATGGACTCACGCCAGTCCGGATACATGTCTTTCGGGATTTCCTTGTCCACGTGACGCTTTCCCACCGTTTCGAGATACTGCTCGATCGAGACAAAGCCGTTTGTGTAATACTGTGCGAGAAGCTGCAACGCCATCGTCACGACAAGAGACTGCCGGCCCATGTCGGTGTCCTTGAAATACTCCGCGGCCTTCGGACAGCGCTCGAAGAATGTATCATAGAAGGACAATCCGAATTGGTCCCCGGACTGCAGAATCAACTCGAGGCTTTTCTCAATGTCCATGCCGTAGACTCCTTTCGTGACGTAGGCGTTCGTAGAATCTAACATATCCACGCCCGACATTCTTCGGAAAACACTCGAGCACCTTGTGTTAGAATCCCTCCATGCAATCCCCTCCTTTTGATGTCCGCCTCGAACTCGATGACTGGGCCCTGTTCTGGGCCGAGTTGGAAAGCACAGCCGAAGGCAACGGCGGGCTCACCACGCTGCGCCGGGAGGTTTGCCAGCGTGCCAGGAAGCGTCTCGAGCTGAAGAGCCTTTCCGCCGACCCGACCGTGGCGGCTCTGCGCAAGCTCTTCCGTGCTGCGGGTACGGACCCGACCCGGTACCGCCCGTCCTCTGAGGCGCTGCTGCGACGCGTCCTCAAGGGAGACGAGCTACCGGCCATTAGCCCTCTCGTCGATATCAACAACTGCCTGTCCGTCGAGCTCGCCGTCCCATGTTGCGTGATGGCGAATGGGACATTCGGACCCCCGTATGTGTTTCGCGCCGGCCTGCCCGGCGAAAACTACCAGTCGCTCCGCGGACCGTTTCGTTTGGAGGGCAGACCGCTCCTCTGCGATCCTACCGGCCCTTTGGACACACCGATCACGGGGAACGAGAGGGTGAAGGTGACGCCGGAGACTCAACGGGCGTGGCTCGTCGCCTATCTGCCCGCCGACGCACTGAACTCGACTGTCGCGCACGACGCACTCGAGCGTCTCGTGCGCGCGGCGCCCGTTGTTCGTATTCTTCAGACCGCCGGGTCTTGAGCCCGGTGAGGGGGTGACATATGGAACAGCTTGTCGCGAACCTGGTTGCACTCGGTCTTCTGACGATGCTCCAGGCCGTCCTGGGGTTCGATAATCTTCTCTATATTACGCTCGAGTCCAAGCGGGCGCCGGCGGATAAACAGGCAATGGTCAGACGACTCGGTATTGGCATCGCCGTCATTCTCCGTATCGTGCTTTTGTTTGTTCTCATGAGACTCATCAGCTATTTTCAGGACCCGGTACTTCACCCCCGAATACCAGGAGTTCTGGAAGCGGAGTTCAACCTCCACAGCATCATCGTCCTGGTGGGTGGTGTGGTCATCATCTACACGGCGACGAGAGAGATATTTCACATGATGAATCTGGAGGCGGTCGAGCATGAGAAGCGAGGCGGGAAGTCTGTTGGCGTGATCGTTTTCTCGATTGTCGCGATGAACCTCGTGTTCTCGTTCGACTCGATACTCAGCGCGATGGCACTAAGCGATGTGTTCTGGGTCATGGCGGTCGCGATCGTCCTCGGTGGGGCGTTGATGATCTGGTTGTCGAACCGCGTGGCGAGCTTTCTGGCGAAAAACCGACTGTACGAGGTCCTGGGGCTCTTCATCCTCTTTGTCGTCGGTATCATGCTGCTGACGGATGGCGGTCATCTGGGACATCTGCGTCTGTTTGGCCGAGAGATCACACCGATGAGCCAGACGACATTCTACTTTATTATCGGCGTGCTCGTTCTGACCGATATCGTGCAGACCCGTTACAAGAGGAAGCTTCTGAGAAGCGGCGCCGCGTAGTGATGCCGGTTGAGCTGCGCCCGTAGGGCGTCTGCCTGTTCTGGAAGGGCTGGCTCCCTTTGGGAGTCAGCGATACAGGTTGCTAGACACGCCAGACCGTATCGATCAGCGTTCCATCCACCCACTTGATAACGGCGACGGGGTCGTCACCCGGCGTCGGCTTCGACGGTCTGCCGCCCATCATGTCCTGAACCTCTTTCTGGATCGCCTCGATCGGGCGAATGGGGAGACCGGACCCGCGAACGGATTTCAGAAGATCTTTGCGTCTGGGGTTGATGGCGATCCCGCGCTCGGTGATTACCACATCGATCAGCTCACCTGGCCCGACGATCGTTGTTACCTCGTCCACGATGACCGGCATGCGATCGCGAAACGAAGGGATTGCGAGAATCGAACAACCGGCGGCCAGGCAGTTCTGCCATCCGCCGATACCGTGCAGCAATCGCCCGTCAGAATGCGTAACCACATTGGCGTTGAAGTTGACATCGACTTCGGTGGCGCCGAGGATCGTGGCATCCACCAGGCTCGCAAAATTGCCTTTCCCGTGCCAGTTGTATGATGTAAACGGCGATGTCGCCACGTGGCTCGGGTTGGAACCGATGGAGTCGACGGCGGCGAGATCGAATGTCTGGCCGTCGAGTATGTAATCGATCAGCCCTTCGTTCAAGAGATCGACAAGGTGCTGGGTCGAGCCGCCACGGACAAAGCGCGCCTTGACGCCCTCGGCCCTCATCATGTCGGCGAGATAGCCGATAAAGGCGAGCGCGATCCCGCCGGCACCCGCCTGAAACGAGAATCCATCCTTCATGATCCCCGCCGCGCGTATGAACTGGGCGACATACTCGGCAATCAAAAGACGATCCGGGCTCTTTGTGATCTGCGTCGTGCCGGACACGATCTTGGAAGGATCACCAATCGAATCGATCTCGACCACATAGTCAACGTTATTCCCCTGGATCTGCCAGGGATAACACGGAAACGGCACGAGGTTGTCGGTCACGACGATCACTTTGTCCGCATAGATCGAGTCGGCGAGTGCAAATCCCAGTGACCCGCATGCCGACGGACCGTGTGAGCCATCCGCGTTGCCAAATGCATCGGCTGTTGGTGCGGCGATAACAGCAATATCGATTTTGACCTCGCCGTCCTGGATTGCCTGCCAACGCCCGCCGTGCGAACGTAGCACGCCCAGGCCACGCATCTTACCGTGCGACGCATAGTCGCCCAGAGGCCCGTTCATGCTGCCCTCGATGTGGTGGACGACCTTCTTCTTCATGAGATCGATCACGGACTCCTGGCAGGGAAACGACGCGCTGGGGAACCACATGAGATCCTTGACGCCGAGCGAGGCGGCGGCCTGAAGCGCCTTGACCGCTACCTTGTCACCGTTTCGCAGATGGTGATGGTTGGAAATGGTCATTCCATCGCGAATACCGCATTTCTTGAGAGCGGTCTTGAGATTGCGCACGCGCTTGTCACCATCCGCCGGGTAGTCCCGGCACGAGCGAATCGGCGGGCCGTGTTTGGCCCCCGTGGGTTTGTATTTCCCGACGCCCTTGAAGGGCACCTGTGGTTTGCCGTTGACGACCGTGGGCACGCGTCGTCCCACCTTGTTGACTACGAACTCGTATTTCTTGCGCATCGGTTTCTTCCTTATTTTGTGTATGTCGTGCAGGCTCGGTCAGAAGCTTGCCCCCCTCCCCGCTCAATCTGCAATCAAGCCCGTGCGGCGCGCCACCTCCACGAGACGCTGGGCGCGAAGCACAACGGGCGGATCGATCATCCGTGTACCGAGACTGACGACACCGAGACCCTTTTTCTTTGCCTCATCAAACGCCGCCACAATCTTGAGCGCCCGATCGATCTCCGCGCTCGTTGGTGCGTACGCTTTGTGGATCACGCGGATCTGACGCGGGTGGATACACCCCATCCCCTCGAACCCCAGCGCCCGTGAGCGCTCGCCCCATGATCTCAAACCGTCCATGTTCTCGACATCGCCAAACACCGAGTCGATCGCCTGCACACCGGCGGCACGCGCCGCATTGACGAGACGCGAGCGGGCGAAGAGCGATTCGGCGCCCTCCACAGTCTTGCGGACACCGAGATCGGCGGTGTAGTCCTCGAGCCCGATGGTCAGCGCAACGACACTGTCGGCTGCCCTGGCGATTTCAAGCGCGTTCTCGATGCCAAGCGCCGACTCGAGAATCGGCATGAGCCAGATCGGTTCCTTGTTGCGGCGGCGCTTCTGGATCGCCTTGATCCGGTTGTGGACATCGCGGACCTGGTCGGCCGTCTCAACCTTGGGTATCAGAATCAAGTCGGGATGCTCGGGAACAATCTCGTCGAGATCGTCGTGCCCCAGGGGTAGCTGGTTGATGCGGACCATCCGCTCGGCGCCCATGAAGTCCACGCACCTGAGGGCGTTGCGGACGATGAGCCGGGCGCCGTCCTTGTCATCGGGGTGCACGGAGTCCTCGAGATCGAGGATGACGGCATCGGGTTTGTGGATGCCGGCGTTGGGGAAGAACTTTGGTTCCCCGCCGGGCAGATAGAGCCTCGAACGCCGGAGCCGGTCCCTCGCCGTCGCGCCTTCGAGGGGTACCATCCGTTGCGGGCGCGCGTCACCCTCGCGTCCCGCCCGGCGCAGTGCCGTTTCGAGACGCGCGGACACCACGTAGGGTACAGCGCCCTGATCCTCGATGACGACGCGGGCCCGGGTGACGTCATACGCCGACAGAACCCTTTCCGCCAGCTTGCGGATCGAATCGCCGTACATTGCCTCGACCTTGGATTTCAAACGAATATCCATACCGCCCGACCGTGTGATCGTGACAGATGCATAGACATCCGAGCGAACACCGGATCCCTGGCGCCCTGCCTCGCCTTTAGAGCCCGTGGCGCGCTGGCGAGTTGTTTTTGCTCCTCGTCGCGTCTTGGCCTTGCGTTTTGTAGACGCGGGTCGTCGCGCGGCTGTCTTGCGCGCCGTCTTTGCACGCGCTGATTTGCGCTTTGTTTTCGTGCGCGCCGGTTTGCGCTTTGTCTTTGCGCGCGCTGATTTGCGCGCCGTCTTCGTACGCGCCGGTTTGCGCGCCGTCTTACGCTTTGTTGTGGCCATGTCTCCCCTCCACTAGCCAAGCTTGGCAATAATTGCGTCCGTCGTCTGCGTCGTCGTCGCGGCGCCCTTGGAAATCGAATCGGGGCCACCGGGGATACGCATCATGTCATACGGCCGGACTTTTCCCTCCTGTACAACTGCGGCTACGGCATCGCGCATCCGCGTTGCCTTGTCGTTTTCGCCAACATGATCGAGCATCATCGCGGCGCTCAGGATCATGGCAATGGGGTTAACGATCGACGGGTCGAGCGTCTCATACTTCGGGGCCGAGCCGTGCGTGGGCTCGAACACGGCGACGTCGTCGCCGATGTTGCCCGAACAGGCGAAGCCGAGCCCGCCGACGAGACCCGCAAACGCATCGGAGACGATATCGCCAAAAAGGTTGCCGGCAACAACCACGCGGTAGGCCTCCGGATTCTTGGTCAGCCACATCATCTGCGCATCGATGTTCGTCGACCACAGCTCGATGCCGGGGTAATCGCCGTGAACCTCGTTCGCCACCTGCTCGAGCATCCCGGATGTCTCGCGCAGCACGTTGGGCTTCTCGCAGACGGTCACCGATGGATAACCGTGCTTCTTTGCGTAGTCGAATGCGGCACGCATGATCCGCTGGCAAGCATTACGCGTAAACAGGCGCATCGATATCGCTATGTCCTCGCTCGGCACATCGGCAAACGGTTTGTATTTGGGGTGCAGCGCGAGTGCCTCGCGCACCGCATCCGGAGGATTGCTCCATTCGATCCCGCAGTAGAGCCCCTCGGTGTTCTGGCGAAAGATGACGGCGTCGACATCAGGTTCCTCGAAACCGCCACCGGCCTTCTGACGGATGAAGTTCAGCGGGTTGCCGGCAAAGGAGCGGCACGGCCGGATACAGATATCGAGGTTAAAAATCTGCCGCATGCCGACGATCGGGCTGAAATACACATAGCCCTTGTCGCGCAGCTCCGGTTTTATCTCGGCGGTCGCTTTGTCTTTGGGTTTGGATGTGATTGCACCAAAGAGCCCGAGCTTGTGCTCTTTCAATAGTTCGAGCGTTTTGTCCGGCAGAGGATTGCCGTCGTTGATCCAGAAATCCCAACCGATATCGGCGTGCACATATTCCGCCTCGAATCCCACGGCGTCGAGGACGCGGATTGACTCGGGAAGAACGGTCTTGCCAATACCATCGCCCGGCATCGCCACCACGGTACGTTTCATTTGAACTCTGCCTCCTTGCAAAAACCGCGCACTGCGCGCGGCGGTATTCGTGTTGGTATTGAGAGAACAATAGGGAATGCGCCCAGCGGCACCCCACCTGTTGCTTAAAGCTTGCCGTCTATTGTAGCCGTTTTTGCCCGGGACCGGAAGCGTGGAATGGGGGGGGTACGTGCGTGGTGGAGACCGGGGGGGCGACCACCCCGGGTGGTCGGACGGGGACGGGTGCGCTCGGCGATAACGGTGTTCTTGAGGGGCATTAGAGGCGGAGCCCCCCAGGCATCACTTCTTGCTATACGGGCGCGGTTTTTGGTATAATTAGAGCTTAGCAGGAGATGCTCAAGCATCGTTGACGATCATCCTAGCGAGCGTCCGGAAGAACGCCTTCCTAAGCCCTGTCGATACGGCCGGTGATGGGGAATGGTGTCTTTCAAGAAGGGGTTTTACATGAAAACTGGCGTTTTCCTTATGGCACTGGTGCTCGGTGCCTTTCTTTATGCGGGTTGTAGCGACGGTGGTGGCGGTCCGACCGGTCCTTCGGGTGCTATGTTCAATCTCCAGAATGTTTCCGGGTCGTGTACGGATGTCGATCCGCTCGGCTGGGCGGTGAAGGTTACCGGGGTCGACCGCCGCAATACCAAGTGCGACACGACATGGACAGATCCGGAGAATATCCTGGGCGAGGCCGATGGCATGTTTGTCAGCCTCGGTGGCGACTCGGGAAACTCGATCACGGTGTTTATGGCCGAGGAGATTTTTGACGGGCCCGGATGCGACATGGTCGTCTACGAGACGGTCACCGATGAGGACGATGCATACTACGACGTGTATCTGAGCAATAGTCCAGACTCGGATTTTGGACTCGTTGCGTCGGTGTCAACCGAGGGTGCGTATTGCATCGATCTGACCGGGACGGGAGTCTCGAGCGGTCAGTATGTGAAGATCGTGCAGAATCGGCATGTGGATGGGTTCAACGTCGACAACGAATGCGACAGCACGTGGGGTGCGGATATCGACGCGGTAGGCATTCTCAACAACGACGTGTGCGGTGACTTCGACACGCTCTGCGACGAGATCGGCGCACAGGTTGACCTGGTGTGTCCGCCGGATGACGATTACCGCAATCACGGCGCCTATGTGTCGTGTGTGGCACACGCCGCGACAGAGTTCTTGAGGGAATTCTCGGCGTGCTTCACAGAAGAAGAGATCGAAGAGGTTCACGGTTGCGTTGTGTCGCAGCGCGCGAGAACGGATATAGGCAAGTAGAAGCGGTGAGACCCGAATAGGGCACCGTGAGAGCCGACGGGGTGGCGACTGTCAAAAACAGTCACCGCTCCGTTTTTTTTGTAGATGGGCCTACCGGGTGCGTTTGCGGGTGTAAATGAGGACGTAGGTGCTGCAGATCACGCTGCTGCAGTCGCCGCACTTGGGGCCAAAGTCAGCGGGTGTGAGCTTCTTCGCCTTGACCTCGTATCCCATGGAGGTGTAGAGCTCGATCGCCTCTTTGGCCCGGTCCGGGTCGGCGAGGTGCCGTCGGACCCAGCCCTCCGCGACGAGTTGGGGGTCGGCCGGGATCGAGTGTTCATCGTCGTTTGTGGGAAGGCACCCATCGACATCCGACTGTGTCATGTTCGCTCCTTTAGGTGCGGCCGGTGGTGGTTAGGCGGCCGCCTCGGTCTCTCGTAGTATCTTCAAGCGCCGCTGCCCGAGGATCGCCGCGCCGAGTGCGCCGACGAACTGAACCATGCCCTTGTCCGGCACGTTGACCTCGCTCTTCAGCTGGTCGCGCACGGCCTGTGCCATCGTGTCAAAGCAAAGGATCCCGCCAACCAGCGTGTACTCGGGCTGGGCCTTGACCCGCTTCATGAGCTGGACCGACCGGCCGACGAGCGACTCGATCGCACCCTGCATGATCTCGGCGGGCGGGGTGCCGAGGGACAGGTGGTTGATGACCTCGGACTCGGCGAACACGGCGCAAACACCGGATATCGGGACCGGCTCCCTCGATGTCGACAACAACGGACCGATATCCTGAGTGGTGTACCCCATATAACGCGCCGTTTTCTCCAGAAACGCCCCGGTGCCGGCGGCGCATTTGTCGTTCAGACGAAACGACAGGACCTTGGTAGATTCATCGAGCCGGCTGGCCTTCATCGTCTGGCCACCCACATCGAGCACGGTGCGTGTGCCGGGGAATAGCAGGGCGGCACCGCGTGCCGTAGCGGTGAGATCGGTGACATGAATGTCCTTGAAGTCGACCTGGTGTCGGCCGATCCCGGTGGCGATGACATACTCGACCTCATCCTGCTTTTTGCCGGCTTCCGATAGACAGGTCTGAAAGGTTTCCATCGCGATCTTACTGAGCTTGAAACCGGTGGGGTTGAGCCCCTGTCCGAGGACCTTGCCATTCTCATCCACGAGGACGGCCTTGGTATACGTGGAGCCGACATCGATGCCGGCGGTGATCGTCATCATGCTACCTCCTCGCTGTCCCGGGGTGCTCGACTCGCCAGAATGTGATCCAGGGCAAAGAGCGCCGCACCCAGCGCGCCCATGTAGTGCGAATCCTCACTGACGTTAAGCTTTTTCTCGAGTTTTTCCTCGAGCGCCTTGATCATGGCGATGTTTCTTGTCACGCCTCCGGTGAATGTGATCTCGTCTTCGATCCCCACGCGCCTCAGCAACCCGGCGGAACGAGACGCGATCGACTGATGCACGCCCCAGAGGATGTCTTCGATCTTTTTGCCTTTGCCGAGCCACGAGAGCACTTCCGACTCGGCAAAGACAGTGCACGTCGTGCTGATCCGAACCGACTTCTGGCATCGGAGGGCCGTTGCGCCCAGGTCATCGAGGGGAATATCGAGCGCGGCCGATGCGGCTCCGAGAAATCGTCCCGTACCGGCGGCACACTTATCGTTCATGCAGAAATCATCGATCTGGCCATCGGGGCTGACACGTATCGCCTTGGTGTCCTGGCCACCCATATCGACGACGGTGCGCGTGCCGGGAAACATGTGCACGGCACCCCGTCCGTGGCAGCTGATCTCGGTCACCTGCGTGTTGCCAAACGTCACGCGATAGCGGCCGTAGCCGGTACCGACGACAAACTCGACTTCCTCTTCGCGGATCCCCTTCTGTTCGAGCGCATCGTTGAAGGAGTTCTGCGCCGCGAGCACCACGTTGGCCCCCGTATCGATCAACGCGCGGCTGACGATTTGCTTCTGTTCGTTGATGATGACGGCCTTGGTCTGGGTCGATCCGACGTCGACCCCCGCTGCGTATGCCATAGCGATACCTCTTTCTAACTGATTTCTGCCTGTTTGCGGCGCGACGCCAGCCCTTCGAAGAAGGCGTCGATCCGGTTTTTCATTTGCGCTTCGGAAACTACCCGCCGGTCCATCATGTCCGACTCGATAAAAAGGCTGGCAACATTACGCTGCTGCGACAGATACCGGCGGGCATCGGCGAGGCCGGTCGATACGGTGCGACAGCTCTTGATCGGGTGATAGACGACGCCATCGATTGCAAAGTCGTCGATCATGTGGGCGAGCACACGGTCCTGATGAAACATCGCATCCATCGCATCGCGCACCGAGATGAGCACCCCTTCGGCGAGGCTTTCGATGGGCTTGCTCGTGTCATACTCAAAACCGACGTTGGTGCCCCCGGACGCGAACCACAGATACGTCGAGTTGACAAACGTGCCCTGCCATTCGGTAAAGAGCTCGTTGAAACGTCTGAAAATCGGGTAGCACGGTACCCCGACAAAGGCTAGACGGTAGAGCTCCTCGGTCAACGTACCGATGCCGTGCGCGGCCTTGTATTCCATCTCCTCGACGAGGTCATCGAAGTAGTCGGCGCCCTCCTTGGTGCCGCGGAAACCGTTCGCGACTCCGAGATAGATCGTACCATCCGTCAGTGCGTTGAACAGCGAGGGCCGGCTCTTGTTGAGCTCGAGGACCCGCTTCCAACCGCGGCTGATGCCGTTGGCGTGCTCGAGGACCTCGCGCAGCTTGTCGATATCGAACTTCTTGCCCGTGACCTTCTCGCAAAGCTCAATGAGTTCTTTGAGCTGGGCCTCGACGTAACGGCGGTCGTTTTCGAAATCGGGGTCACCCTGCCAGGTCGCGCCGTCGGCCTCCCGTGAGCCCGGCACATCGATCGTAAAAACCGGAATCTTGTGTGTTCGCTCCCAGAACTCCGCCCACTTGATGTATGTGTTGCACGCATTGGTCAATACGGCGAGGCTCGGTTTGGGGACCTTACCCATGGGGTGCTCACCGCCTCGGAGTTGGACGGCGACGTCGGCCTTGACATAACCGCAGATGTCGGGTGAGTAACCATAGTCTTCGGCCTCTGCCAGATACTCGTGGGCTACGCGGCGCACGGCCGTCTGCAGCGAGTTGATCTCGGGAAAGACGACGGGCAGGTCAAAGGTCTTGAGGACCTCGTTGAGGCTTCCCATCACAAGCACGTATGCCGCCTGACCGCCGTCATTCGCCACATCAGTGAGCGATGCGAACCACTGGCGAAAGAGGTCGGCACCGTCGCGGTTGCCCCGGCCAACGAGGGTTTCGGGTGAAGCGTTGTCATTCATCGTGTGTCCTCCAGGGAATCAACGGCTACTAGGCAAAGAGCAAATTCTCGAGAAAGGTTTCGACCTGGAGCTCCAGGCTGTCGAACGACGTCATGTTTTCCTCGAATTCGGTAACGAAGTACGGAATCTTCTTTTCGTCGAGCGCGTATGTGTAAGCGACCTGCTCCTCGAGACCAGGCTCGCACATCTTGGCGGCGGCTATGATGGCCGCATCGGCGGTGGCGTGCTCGATACGCTTGAGAAGCATTTCCTCTTTCGGTTTGCGAAGATCGTGCTGGACGGGGCTGTAGGAAGACCGTTCCACATACGCCTCGGCCAGGTTGAAGAGCGGGTCTCCTGTTACCGGGACGTCCTCGGTCAACCAGCGCATACCGATGAGGAAATCATCATCGACGACATAACAGGTGCGACCCAGCATCCGGATGAGATCGAGAGGCGGTTGCTCGCAGAAGCCGCCCTCGAAGACGACGCGTATCCGGTCCTGGGGTTTTGTCTTTCGTTTCTTGAGTTGGGGTAGCACGGCGCTCAGAAGCGCGTTGTGCTCTTCCCGCGGGATCATCCCGCCAACCGATGTCAGGCAATAGGCCTCATCCGCCGTCACGAGCCAGGGTGTCGTGCGCTTGATCTCGTAGAGTTCGCGAAGGAGCGCGCGGTTCTCATTAAAGATCTCGGTGGAACGCCTGAGATCGTCATCGGTTATTTCGCGCCCAGCGATGCCTTCCAGGACGCGTTTGAGTCTGCCGTATTCATCGCGGAGATAGGTGATGCTGTGGGACGAGTTCGGGTTCTGCGGCAGATAGAGAATCTGACAGGGATGCGAATAGTTGCGGCCCCAGATCGCGGCGAGGTTGCGCGCCGCATCACAGATCGGGTGCGAGACAAATATGTCGAGCTCGAGACGGTTGCTCAAAACCAACTCGAGTGATGTTTTGAGGATCGAGCAGAGATACGACCCGAAGTGCGACTCGGCATGGGTGGGCTCGGTGGGCGCGCCACGCATCTTGACCGGCAGCATACCGGCTGCGTGGGCGATCTCCTCGGGGAAGTAGACCTGGAAATGACCGACCACCTTGCCGCCGGCGTCTCGCCAACGCTTGACGGGAATATAATCGGGGTCCTCGACGAGTTCCCGGCATGCGGCGAGAGCCTCATCCAATGATTTGTCGCGCCACTCTTCAAAAACTCGCGTGTTCATTCGTTTACTCCCGGTTGGGTCGCGGCAGCGCCGCTAAGGAAAAGGTCCAGCAGATAGTTCACTCTCGCGTCCGTCTCATCGAACAGCGTGTCGGCATACGGGGTCAGTGTGACTTCCACCATGGCGACGAAGTGCCATGAGAGAAGACGGGGATCGGCCTGTGCCAGCTCGCCATCACGGATCCCGTCACGGATCACTTCTTCGACGAGCTCGGGGAGGGCGGCCTGGTAGGCCCGCACGAGTTCGGTCCGGGCGGGTTCTTCAAAGGTATTGATGTCGCGCCGGACCAGGCTGATGATCCGCCGCCTGGCGGTGGGGAGGTTGAAGAAGTTCGTTGTGAGACCGCGGAGCCGCTCGCGGCAACCCGTCGCCGAGTCAATTGCCTGACGGAAGAGCGCGCGCTTTTCCGCGAGATCGGCGTGCATCAGCGCCAGGTAGAGTTCCTCTTTGCTGGAGAAATGGTGGTACAGGGCCCCTTTGCTCACGCGGGCCGCGCCCGCGATCTGCTCCATCGTGACTTCGGCGTAGTTTTTCGCCACGAAGAGGGAAGCGGCGGCGGCTAGGATCTTGGCGATCGTGTTTTCGGATTTCGCGAGTGTTTTCATAGACTTAGGTGATTGTCTTGCAATAAAACCGACCAGTCGGTATGTTACTTAAACCTTAGCTTCGGATGACCCTAGCGTCAAGCAATGGAAAATTGATTTATGTCAAGTTTTTGAGAGGTTGGGTTGCGGGGTGGCTCGAAGCCACCCCGCGTCGTTTGCGGTAGTGCACGGTCTGTCACGCGAGGGATGCACTAGAGCGTAATCATCAAACCGGCCGCAAGATCGAACTGGGCGATGCCGGTGCCGCCCAAGCTAAGACCACCCGTACCGATCCCTATGAAAGAGTCAGTAATCGTGAACGGCATCTGCCCGGTAACCATAAGACCGATCTTATCATTTAGGTAAACCTTGGCGCCGATCCCGAGGATCACCGAAAATTTCCACGCGTCTCCACCATCGTAATCGTATCTTGTGCCTCCAAGAGAGAAGCTCGTGAACGGCATCATGTTATCCTTCATCATCACAGCCTTGACGATGCCGACGTGCCAGTACTCAATGGCGATGTCGCCGAGATTGTCCGTGGTGCCACCGCTCTTAAACGTCGCCTCTGTGTCCTGGCGCCGGTAGAGAAGACGAGGCTGGAGGCCTGGCCTCAAATTGATATCAACGGCGATGCCCCAGAAACCGCCGCTCTTGAAGTCGATGTCGCCGCCTCTTCCGGCATAAGTCGAACTCTGGGAGACCGTCCATACGTATCCTCCCATTGGGATGATCTCGAAGCGAGGTGCCTTCTTCTCAGGCTTGGTTGCACTGGTCTCCATTGTATCTTGCTGCGCCGTTGTATCTTGCTGCGCCCAGGAAGGCGACGCAAGGATCAGGAGACCGGCGATTAGAGTGAGAACGATTTTGTAATTCACTACAGTACCTCCCACGGCCGAAAGTGTGACTACGTTGTATAGTTTTGCGGAGTCTAGGCAAAGCCCGTGCCGATGGCAAGCGAAAACCCTGTTTACGGCATGCTCTGCGCGCGTGCCACGCTGCCGAGGTTTTGAAGAGCGAGCGGCTTTTTAATCCACCGTGTGAGTTTGCCGAACCGGACCTGGATATTTTGTGCGAACATGACACAAGAATCCCTATGAGCGAAGAGTCCTCAGCACCCAGGCGCACGCTCGTGCGAGTATCGACGGACCCGTTACCCACGAGAAGATTAGTGAAATCGCCGTGAGCCTCATAGAAATCAGTGGGCGGTAGGATGATCGTCTCGTCGTCGCTGGAACAGCCACTACTCACGAACAACGCCACGGCGGTGAAGATCAGAGTGAAACGTCTTGTGATGGCGGGTTATCCTCTCTGGTTCCGGGTCATCGGGTCATTACTTGCCGCCAGACGTATTTCATCGCAGAGTTGTTGTCAAGGAACGGGGTTTGGAGGTTGTGTGACGTTAGCCCGCGCGCGCCGGAGGGAAGGCCGGCTGGAGAATGATTTCATCCGCTTTCCCGTGGGAAGGAGAATAGAAACGTCCGTGACTGCCCCGGCGAGACCTGGATTCGTGCTATAATCCATATATAAGGGGACAAGACGCCGGCCCCACAGAAGACGATTCCTACAGTTGTACACTGTCCGAAAGGACAGCATCGTGAAAGTGACCCTTCCCGTCGCATTGATCCTACTGTTGCTCGCAACTCCGGCATCGGCGCAAGAAGCCTTCGTCGGCGAAACCTTGATATCACCGCGCACGTCGAACGAGAGTTTCCTGATCGACATAGAATTCCACATCGTCAAGACGTGGCACGGGGCAAGCTCGCCCGCCGGGTTCGCTTACCTGCTCCCAGACGGGTCTGTCCTCAGACCGTGTGCCGACGAGACGGCAACGTGGGGGGCCGGAGGAGCGGGGGGACGCATCCAAATGATCGACGCGAACGACAACGTCGTCTGGGACTACCTCTTCTCGGACAGTTTGCATCTGCAACATCACGATGTCGAACCCATGCCTAACGGCAACGCCCTCTTGATCGCTTGGGAACGCAAGTCACAAGCGGAAGCCATCGCCGCCGGCCGGCAGTCCGTGCCGATCGGCGAAGTATGGCCGACCCTGATCGCAGAGATCGAACCGGTAGGAGCGACCGGAGGCAATATCGTCTGGGAGTGGCACTTGTGGGATCACCTCATCCAGGACGTGGATCCCACAAAAGCCAACTACGGTGTGATCGCCGATCACCCCGAGTTGGTCGACATCAACTGGCCGGTTGCGCAGCAAGGTAGCTTTGATCATGCCAATGCGATCGACTATAACCCTCGACTCGATCAAATCGTGTACAGCGCACGAGCCATGAGCGAGGTATACGTCATCGACCACAGCACCACGACGGC
>CBDVBZ010000088.1:0-15381 GCA_965372355.1 uncultured bacterium
GAACCAGCGACCACTAGCCCCCCATGCTAGTGCGCTACCGGACTGCGCCACGCCCCGACTCCGATTGGGGGAGTCTATCAGCGACGATGCGGTGCATCAAGGGGAATCGGCTTCCTCGCGTTGCTCCTCGTGCTCGACCTCGTCGGTAAGCATCTCACGAAGCTCCAGGAGCTCGTTCTTGATTGACATCAGCACCTGACGCGCCGCTGGATCGGCAAACGGAATTTGCAGCTGGCTGATCAGGGGGTCGGGGTTGCCGTAGTGCTCCTGGAGTTTCTTACGCGCGCCACTAATCGTGAACTTCTCTTTGTAGAGCAGATCTCTTATCACCAGCACGGCCTTGATGTCCTTTGGGCGGTAGTTCCGGTTGCCCGCCCGGTTTTTCTTTGGCTTGAGGCTCGGAAACTCCGTCTCCCAGTAGCGGAGCACATGCGCTTTTACACCTGTCATATCGCTGACTTCACTAATGGAGTAGTACATCTTGCTCGACCCCGTCCGGTATCTCATAGCGGACTACCCCCTCCTTTTGTCGCTGCCCGCATCCAACTCATCTCTTGTTGGGGCGGACGGTTCATCAGTTGATTGATCGCTTTTCTGGCATCGACGTTGTTGTACAAAACGGCATAAACACTGGAAATTATGGGGAGATCCACGTTCATCTTCTTGCCCATGTCCACGGCCGCCCGCGTTGTGCGCACACCTTCGGCCACCATCACCATCTGACCAAGAATTTGCTCGAGTGATTCTCCTTTACCGATTCGCTCACCGACGTGCCGGTTGCGGCTGTGCCGGCTCAGAGCGGTCGCAATCAGATCGCCGATACCGGCAAGCCCGGAAAACGTTTCCGCCTTGGCCCCGAGGGCGCACCCAAGCCGGGTGATCTCCACGAGTCCTCGTGTCAGCAACGCCGCTTTGGTATTGTCCCCGTACCCGAGGCCGTCGCACACACCCGCGGCGATCGCGATGATGTTCTTGAGTGCGACTCCGACTTCGACACCCACCACATCGCTGTTCGTATACACGCGAAAATACGGCCGGAAGAATGCTTCCTGAACGCGACCCGTGACCTTGGCGTCGATACCCGCCGCCACAACGGACGTGGGCATCTGCCGGCTGACCTCCTCGGCATGACTGGGTCCAGCCAGGGTGCAGATCTGCCCGGCATCCACCGGCAGCTCGTCGGCCAGCACCTCGCTCATTCTCGCGAGTGTCCCCTCCTCGAGCCCCTTCGAAGCGTTGACAACGATCGTTTCCTTGGCGATACGACCCGTCTCCGCCGCGAGCTTCGCCACGTTGCGAGTGACGTGACTCGGCACGACAGACAGAACCAGATCTGCATCGGACAAAGCCGCCGCGATATCCGTCTCGATCGATATCGACTCCGCGATCGCGATCCCTGGCAGAAACCGCTTGTTTTCTCGTTCGTTGCGCAGCGCTTCGGCGAACTCTTCGTAGAACTCCCAGAGCTTTACCCGATGTTTGTTCTCATCGAGCAACACTGCGAGGGTTGTGCCCCAGCTGCCGGCGCCCAATACCGCTATTTTGAGTCTATCCCCCATGATCCCCCTGTCTGTGCCGTCGCAATACCGGCTCCGTGCCGGCCAAAAGTCTTTTTATGTTGCTGTGGTGTTTGGCCAGGACTACCACCATGATGGCAAACGACAAGATGAGCAGAGAGCGATCGCCCGGCACCAGTTCAAGACGCTGCGAGATGTACACCATCAACGGCAGAGCGATCGACGACCCCATACTTGCAACCGAGACGATCCGTGTCACGCCGAAGACGGTCGCGAAGACTGCAAACGCTCCGAGAAACGCCGCCGGCGCCAACGCGAGAAAGACACCGGCCGTTGTCGCAATTCCCTTTCCGCCCTTGAAACGGATGAACACCGAGAACATATGCCCGATAACGGCAAAAAACCCTCCGATGTACATCAACCACAGATCGGGGATCGTGTGGCCGGGGCTATACGCCGCCGCAAAGAAGACCGGCAGAAAGCCCTTGGCAATATCTGCAACGAGCACCAGCAAGGCGATCTTCGCCCCGAGGAACCGGAAGGTATTCGTCGCACCCAGGTTTCCGCTGCCGTGCTCCCTCAGATCGATACCCGCGAAGATCTTTCCCGCGATGTAGCTAAACGGGATTGCTCCCGAGAGGTAACTGACCAGGGCTACGACGAAAACACCCGTCATCTAATCCTCTCCTCGTTTCTCGCGCTCGCTCAGCTTGATTCTGACAACCGTTCCGGTGAACGGATAGAGTCGCCGCAACTGATTGTTCACATACCGCAGATAGGAACGATCGAAGAACGCCCGTTTGTTGACAAAGAAAACAAATGTCGGCGGCCCGACCCCCACCTGCGTCGCGTAATAGATCTTGCCCCGACCACCCCCGTGTGACGGAATCGCCCGTCGCTTGACGACATCATCAACGAAGCGATTGAACTCGCTCGTGGCCACACGTTGCTCACGGGTCTTTCCAATCTCCCACGCCATCTCGAGCACGCGGTTGACACGCTGGTGTGTGAGCGCGGACACGAAGAGCACCGGCGCGTACGAGAGAAAGGCAAAGTTTCGGCGAATACGTCGCTCGAATTCGGGCACGGTTTGGTCCGTCTTGTCCTCGATCAGATCCCATTTGTTCACACAGAACAGAATGCCCTTGCCGGCCTTGTGGGCGTAACTGGCTACTTTCACATCCTGATTCGCGATCTCCTGCGATGCATCGAGCATGACAACAACGACATCCGCGCGGGAAATCGTGTCGATACTCTTCAGAGCCGTGATCGACGTCAGCCCGTCCTTTGACTTCGAGCGGCGCCTTATACCGGCCGTGTCGACCAGCGTGATATCGTGCGAATGCCATCGTATACGCAGATCAACGCTATCCCGCGTCGTTCCCGGTCTTGAATCGACGATGTTCGCATCGGCACCCACGAGTGCATTGACGAGACTCGATTTGCCGACGTTCGGACGTCCGACGAGCGCAAGTCTCAGTTCGTCTCCAACGCGCTCCCTGGAGATTTTCGGAAGACCCTTGATGACTTCGTCGAGGAGATCTCCCACGCCCTGCCCGTGAAGCGCGCTGATCGCATACACCTGCTCGAACCCGAGGCTGAAGAACTCAGATGCGGCGTGCTGGGCAACAACCTTTTCGCACTTGTTGACGGCAACGATAACCGTGGTATCGATCTCACGCATGTGGTTGGCCACGTCGATATCGGTTGCGGTTACCCCGCTCTGTGCATCCGTAACCAGAATCATCACGTCAGAGGTCAGGGCCTCGTCCAGCGCCCGCGCCTCGACCTCCTGGATCAGTTCGTCATCGAGCCCCGAGAAGAGTCCGCCGGTGTCTATCAGCTCGAAACTCACTCCCGCCCATTCCGCATCCATTCGCTGTACATCACGCGTCACGCCCGATGACTCGTGCACGATGGCCCGGCGCTTTCCCGTAATCCGGTTGAAAAGCGTCGACTTCCCCACATTCGGTCTTCCAACGATTGCCACGCGTCCCGCTTTTCTCATTCCTCATCACCTTAGATCGATCACGCATCTCATTCGCTCGCCTCCAGGAGCGACTCCAGAATCCTCGTCGCCTCGCTACCCGTTAGCCGCACGTTGCCTTGGGCTTCGAGACCAGGGCCCGAAGACGCGACAACGCCTCGCATCCCGTTCGGAAAATGCGCGTCCACGGCCTCGTCCGGGATACCGGCTGCCCGGGCCAACCTCAGGACGGTTACGTAGAACGCGGGATACGTAACCTCGGCATCGGCGCGAAACGAGCCATCCGCCAGAGGCAGCATGATGCCCGCTGCCTGCATACGGCTTGCGTACACGCTTGCCCAGTGGGTTTGCATGTCGGCAGCGCTCCTGGCAGGGACGGTCTGATACTCGAGCATCCGGCCAAACAGGTTGTCGATCAGCGCGGCGAGCTGGCCACGCGTCATGGATTCTTGTGTCCCTATGATTCTCGGTGTAGATCGGAGATGTTGCTGGGCAGTAGCGAGATACTGATCGAATTCGATACCGCCCCCCAGGAGTTGGCCGCTCGAGAACGCGTCGGCCGCATGAGCATAGTCGCCGAGTGACAGGTAGCTGCGACCGAGATATAGATACGTGGTTTGAAGATCCCCTTCCGATTCGAGCTTTCCAGTCAGCTCAATGAGAGCCTCGACGGCCTTTTCGTACTCGCCTGAGATATGGAGGGCGATGGCCGAATCAAGCTCCTCACTCCCGCGCGGTTTGGTGTCCCGACCCGAGCACCCCACCGAGACCAGCGTCACCGCGGCGAGCAAGACGACCATGGCTTTCCTGGAATTATCGATATGCAGCGTCCTTGTAGTTTGGAGCGGGCAACGGGACTCGAACCCGCGACCCTCAGCTTGGGAAGCTGATACTCTACCAACTGAGTTATGCCCGCCCTTCGTTTAACAGCTGTTGTTCTATCATCTTAGCTCGGTCATGTCAAGTGGCATTTAAAGTCCGCTCTGGCCCGTGATGAAGCTTCTGAGCTTATCCCCGGCGTCCGGCTCACCGATATCCACCCAATGCGCCTCCCGTATGCTCCGAAAGAACGTCTCCTGGCGTTTCGCATACTGCTGGGTGAGTGTGATGACCTGACCCATCGTTGCCATGGGGTCGGCACCGTTCTGAAGCGCGTCGGCGATGGACCGGTAACCGAGGCTGTTCATGGCGGGGGCATCCGAAACACACCCCGTCTCCAGAAGTCCAGCCACTTCTTCGACCCAGCCCATGCGAAACATCTTAACCGTCCGTTGCGCGATTCTCTCACGGAGTGCTGGCCGTGGAAGCGTGAGTACGATACGCAGATCGTTATGCGTCGCTCTTCCCTCGCGACGCCGGTGCTCGTCGAGATGTTCGCTGTGCGTCCTGCCGGTGGTCAGATACACCTCCAGGGCGCGCGAGATACGAACACGGTCGTTTGGCGAGAGCTCTCGGCTACGTGCCGGATCCACCGCGCCGAGTTCGGCGTAGAGTTCCAAAGTCGCCTTGCCCTCCAGTCCGGCCCGGATCGATTTGAGCTCGTCCTCGCTTGCATCGATGTCAATCAACCCATCGAAAAACGCTCGAAAGTAGAGTCCCGTCCCGCCGACCAGAAACGGTAGTTTATCCCGCGAGCGGATGTTCGCGATGACTTCATCGACGAGGCGGAGATGAGTCCCCGCGCTGCTGGACTCTACGGGATCGAGCGTATTGATGAGATGATGGCGGATGCGCTCGAGTTGTGCTGCGGACGGCTTCGCCGTCCCGATATCGAGACCGCGATAGACCTGTCGCGAATCCATCGACACGATCTCACCGGCAAACATCTCCGCCAGCTCAATGGCCACCTCGGTCTTGCCGGTGGCCGTCGCGCCCATGATCGCAACGACGTGAGCGGATGTCGGATTCATTATCTTCTCAGAAACCAGCCCTCGATCTCTTCCAGCGAGATCCGCTGAATCGTGGGCCTGCCGTGGGGGCAAGAATACGGATTGGGTACGGCGAAAAGCTGATCTGCCAGCATTTTCATCTCCTGGATGCCGAGCTTCTGCCCGGCTTTGACGGCGCTCCGGCACGCGAAACTCGCGATGATGCGGTCGGTATGTGTCTCGCCCGGGGAGCGATCCTGGAGAACGTCATCGAAGATGGTCCTGAGGAGATTGCCCTCGTCCCAGTTTCTCAAGCCCTGGGGGTATCCCCGGACCAGGACGCTCTTGCCGCCGAACGGTTCGAGATGAAAACCGAGTTTCTCAAACGTCTCTTTCGACGATCGAAATACCTCGAGTTCGCTTAGCGACAATTCGAGATGGATCGGAAAAAGGATCTGTTGCGAAACGGGAATCTCGCTCTCGATCTGGCTTTTGCTCGTATCGTAGATAATCCTCTCGTGTGCAGCGTGCTGGTCGATAACGACGATTCCACCGCGCACCTGGATAAAGATAAAAGAATTGTTGAATTGCCAGAAAAGTCCCGCATCGCTCTGGATCCCATTCTGCTCCAGCGCTTCTTGCGCTGCCTCGTGCGCGTCCTTGTTATCCTGCGTATTCTGCAACGACAGCTGCGGATTGAGTTCGACCCGTGACGCGTGTCCCTTCATATACGACGAATACGCGTCCTTGATCTGCGTCTGGTACGATCCGTCGTCCGCGTTTTGAACGCGCGGAGACTCGGACGGAACAGGCTCAAGACCGCCTGAGGGCGCCGGTACGATCTCCGGCAATCTCGCCACACCCGTGTAGCTCACGCCAATCGACGACTCGGACCTCCCGGACAGCGCGCTTTTCAACGCACGGCGGATCACGTCGAACACCAGACGTGGGTTGTTGAGACGAACCTCCAGCTTGGTCGGATGAACGTTGACGTCGACTTCCTCGTACGGCGCCTCGAGCGACAGGACAACCACGGGAAACCGTTTTGGCGGTATCACGCGCCGATACGCCTCCATAATCGCCCGAATCATCGTACGTTCCTTGACGAGCCGGCGATTCACAAACAGATACTGATGATTGCGATTGGCCCGCGTGTGTGTCGGGAGACTCGCGAATCCGCGAACCCGGTACGGGCCGCTACCATCCGACTTGACCTCGACCATGTGTTTCATTGTCGCCGAACCAAGAATCGATGACACGCGCTCGCGCCACGACCCGGCGGGAACGAGATCGACAACCGGTTTGCTGTCCTCGGAATAGTGAATTTCCAATGCGGGGTCGATTAGCGCAAACGACAGAACCGCTTCAAGGATGCGTCTGCGTTCCGTTGTTCCCGACTTGAGAAACTTCCTTCTCGCCGGCGTATTGAAGAAGAGCTCACGGACGCTGACCGTTGTGCCACGTTCGTGGGCCGCCGGCTTGCTGTCGACAACCGCCTTGCCTTCGGTGCGGAGAGACCAGCCTTCGCCGTTCCTCCGTTCGCTCGACGAAAGTTCGAAACGCGACACCGACGATATGCTCGCCAGAGCTTCCCCC
This sequence comes from uncultured bacterium, assembly GCA_965372355.1. Lineage (GTDB taxonomy): Bacteria > Krumholzibacteriota > Krumholzibacteriia > WVZY01 > WVZY01 > CBDVBZ01. The sequence continues at coordinate 6,969 of CBDVBZ010000088.1, forward strand.
CGGAAACCGTAACTCTGGACCCGGAACAGATCCGATGAATGTTCGATCTTGCTCGTCGCAAAACTCTTCGCGGCCAGCGCGACGTCATCAGAACCCATGCCACAACCGTCATCGTGCACCTCAATGAGCTTCACGCCGGCGCCGCGGGTCCGGATCGTCACCGACCTCGCCCCCGCATCCAGCGAGTTCTCGAGCAGCTCTTTGACCACCGATGCGGGTCTTTCCACCACTTCCCCGGCGGCAATCTGCCGCGCGACATCCTCCGCCAAGACCTTGATCTTACCCATTCTGTCTCCCTTTTTTGCGTCTGTGCCCGTGGGTCGGCTGCGGGTCCTCGCCTGCCTGTCCTCTGAAAGAGGGTCCCCGGAGGGGGTCGTCGATTAGCCCACAAGTGCTCGTAGGGCTCCGCTCTTGCGGGACGACGCCACCCACAGCCTACGTCTTCAATCCTCGCTCGCCTGTCCTCTGAAAGAGGGTTCCCGCGCAAGGGTCCTACGGAAGACCTCATCTCGCTCGCCACTGAGCAGAACACACGATAGCACGCGCATAGAGGCCCTGGCAACGCATGGAAGGCGTCCAGTGAGCTAAAGGGGAGGATTTCTGTTGAAAACTAGCCTGAGTGGGGTTTGAGGTCGGTTTCGGCCTCATTGAGGAGCTCTTCGGCCGAACGGCCGGTGCCCGGGTAGACCGAGACGCCGACGAGGATGTCGTCCCTGCAGATCTCGGCGCCCTCGACTGCGGAGAGGTCCTTCACGAGATACATCATGGCCCGAGAGATCAGAAAGCGGATTCGATTGCCCCCTTCGAGTGACAACATGGCGTACGTGGTGGCATTGATCCAACAACCGTAGTCGGTCTTGCGTGTCCGTGTGCGAATGCCCTGCGTGATCTCGCCGACGAGCGCGAGGGCGCCGTCGCGGTCTTGCTCGAACAGCCGTTCCAGCGAATTGACCCTGAACAGGATAACGGCAAACGTGTTATGGTACCGATTGGAACGAAGGATCTCGCTATCGCAAATCTTTTTGAATCGCTCGATGTTCGCCTCGAGCAGGACTCCATAGGCCTCCGCCTCATCGGCCTCGCCCATTGGCTGGCGTTTGTAGATACTGTCCAGCACGGGCAGGATGAGGCGGTTGAGATTATCCACGAGCGTAGAATCGAGTTCGGTAAACACGGCGTCCTCGAGTGGATCGCCGGGATGTTTCGAGTACGCAATGACTCCACCGCAAAACCGCTCGTCCATTTCGATCGGGACGGCGAGGATTGAATGACTCTCGGCCGGCCCGTTGCGCACTTCGATTTCGAAATTAAGAAACGCGACAGAAAACGGTTTTTTCGTTTCGCTCAGACGAGTGAACTGCCTCTCGTCTTCTTTCTGCCAGGTCTCGCTCGACTCACCGGGTGGCGTCAGGACGTGTACTCGCATCCTGTCGTCTTCGGCCAATCGCCGCAGCCTCACGGATACCCGCTCACATTCGAGGACGTCCGCGACAATCCGCGTCAACACGCTGGCCAGATCCTCGATCGACCGGCACCCGAGAACCGCAGGGGCTGCGTCGGAGATCTTGCCCAGGGCCTCCAGCTTGCGCCTTAGTTTTCGCTCACGCATCTCCGAAGAGACAAAACGTGATATCTCGGTCACGATTGCGCCTTTGATGACGAGGAAATCGTCGAGCCGGCTCCGCTCCGAGAACTCCAGAACGACAACACCGCCCGAGCCCTTGAGTTCGAGGGGACAGTACACAGCTGATGACAGAGACGCAAACGGGTCATCGCCAGGTTCTGCGCTCTCCGTCAGCACGATGCTGCGCTCCTCGAGAAACGCGCGGCTCAGTGCCCCTTTCTGATAGCGCAACCGCTCGCGTTTGGGACTGAGCAGACTGCTCGAACCACCCAGCACAAACCAGTCACCCTCCGATGTGCTCAGAAAAATCTCGACCGTGTCGGCACCTGTCAACTCTCCAAGGTATCGGGAGAGCACCGAGAACTTCTCGCGGCTGGGTATTTCCGCATCCGCGATCTCCCCCATCGTCGTCCTGAACCTCGATTCGCGGTGCCGCATCTGGACTTCCTGCAACTTGAGCGATTCGAAGAGTACGCGTGACAACCGGCGCGAAAGCGTCTTCAGCTGTTTGAGATCCTCCTCGGTGTGCGAACGATCGCCTTCGCCTGACGACACGTTTAGCACGCCGAGCAGATCCCCGCTCCAGAGCAGTGGCACCGAGATCGCCGAGGCGATATCCATCCGTTCCCGGTCGCCCGAATACAGCGATGTGTCCGGAGGAAGGTGTATCAGCTGTGCCTGTTTGTTCAAGGCCACCTTGCCGGCGATTCCCACCCCGAGCTTCTGACGCGTGTTCTTTATCACACGCTCGCTGAGACCCGTCGCGTAGGCGATGTAGAGTTCCCTGGCGTCGCTCGAGTACAACATGATCGAACCAGCGTGCGATGCCGTTGCCTTGACCGCGACCTCGAGGAGAAACTTGAGTAGCTCACCGCGGTCGAAAAGTCTCTCCAGCGCCGCCAGCGTGTCGTCCACCGTGTAAGGCTCACCGGTCTCCGGGACGTCCGCTGTACGGGGCGCCACCGGCTCGCCGCTGCAGAGCTGCTGAATGGCCTCAGTTGGATTCAGTATCTTTGCACCGGAATCGGACAGGGCCTTGAGCTCCTGGGCAAAACGGGCCCTGGGCTCCGATACAACGACGTAGTCAATATCCCGGATATTGCCCAGGTCCTCGGGACGGCGATACCCCGCAATTGCCAGGATTTCTGCGATTTCCAGCCCTACGGCGTCCGGTTTACGGTCGTAGACGAAGGCAATCTGGACCTGATCCTGCCGGTGGAGCTCGCTCAGAACCGAGAGGTCTTTCTCGTCGGCGCCAAGCATTCCGCAACGTATCATATTAACTGTCATATAGTTACAACCTATACCTAAGGCGCCTCGCGAAGAATGCCCGGGGGTTGGGTGCAATGTTCACCTATATATTAGCAAAAGGCAGACCACTGACCAGAGGAGGCATCCGCGCTGCGGATCAATCGGACAGGCGATCCTTCAGGGCCTTGAGAAGTTGCAGGGCTTCGAGGGGCGTCGAGGTGTTGATATCGACGTTCTTCAGCCGGGTCTTGATCTCCTCCATACGCTTCGATTCCACCGATGAGGGTGGGCTGGGAGGACTGCCCGACGGAAAGAGCGAGATCTGGTCCGGGGAGCCGTCCGCGATCGAGACACCGCGGCGTAGAAGATCGCGCCTCAACTCGAGCGACTGGAGAATCTCCTCGGCCCGCTTGATCACGTGCGTTGGCAAACCCGCCACCCGCGCCGCGTGGATTCCATAGCTGCGGTCGCTCGTCCCCGGAACGATCTTGCGGAGGAAGACCACGCCCCCCTCCCATTCCCGGATCGTGATCTTGAGGTTCACCAGCCGCGGATAGTCACCACGAAGCTGCGTCAGCTCGTGGAAATGCGTGGCGAACAGGGTCTTCGGTCTCGCTTTGATCCCCTGCAGAAGATACTCGGTCACCGCCCACGCTATACTCAAACCGTCGTAGGTGCTCGTACCCCGTCCGACTTCGTCGAGGAGAACGAGGCTTCTGTCCGTCATTTCATCGATGATCTTCGCCGTCTCCTTCATTTCCACGAGAAACGTCGACTCCCCCCGGCTGAGACGATCGCCGGCGCCGACCCGCGTGAAGATGCTGTCGACCAGACCGATTCGCGCGCGCTCGGCAGGAACAAACGATCCCATCTGGGCGAGAACCACGACCAGCGCGACCTGTCTGAGGAATGTGCTCTTGCCGGACATATTGGGCCCCGTAATCAGGGCAAATTGCTTGCGCTCGAGATCGAGATAGAGATCGTTGGGTACGAACGGCTCTTTGACAACGCGCTCGAGGACCGGGTGGCGGCTTGCCTTTAGATCGATGACCTTCGAATCATCGACAATCGGACGTCGAAAACTATGGCGTCTTGCCGTCGCGGCCAGTGACTGGATGACATCGATCTTCGCAACCGCATCCGCGGTCGCCTGCAGCGCCGGCAAGGCCTCCGCAACCACACCGCATAACCGTCCGTACATCTCCTGTTCGCACCGAATCCTCTTCTCCTCGTTCTCCAGAATGACCTGTTCGCGCTCCTTTAGTGATTCAGTGAAGTAGCGCTCGGCGTTGACCAGTGTTTGCTTGGCGACATAATCCGCCGGCACCGATTTCGCGTGCGCCCTGGACACTTCAATGTAGTAGCCAAACACCTTGTTGTAGCCGACCTTCAACGTGCCGACTCCCGTGCGTTCCCGTTCACGTTTCTCGAGGTTTGCGATCCACCGCTTCGCGTCGGCGCTCTGCCCGATGAGTTCATCGAGTTCGTCGGCGTAACCCTTCCGAATCACTCCACCATCCCTCAAATGCCCGGGGGGATCCTCGACAATCGCCTTTTCTATGGTGTCGACCAATGAACCGTGATCGTTGATTTCATCTCGCAATTCGGAGAGGTATGCCGATTGGCCCCGCTCGAGCGCCCTGACGAGATCGGGTACGTTTGCCAGGGACTCCCGCAATGCGTGAAATTCACGCGGTATCGCCTTTTTCGAGGCTATCCGCGCGACGAGACGCGGCACATCGCGAATCGCCCTGAGCGTCGACGCAAGCGACTCGTGGAGTTCGCTCTTGCCATAGACTTCCGCAACGGCGTCGACACGTCGCTCGATTGAACCCACGTCACACAACGGTCTTTGAAGCCACGAACGGATCTCTCTGCCGCCCATCGGCGTCATCGTGCGGTCGATCAGATTGATCAGCGTGGCGGATCGGTCGCCACCGTACAATGGTTCGAAAAGCTCCAGATTGCGGATGGTTTCCTCATCGAGCGCGAGAAACGGGGTGCCGGTTAGCCGGTTGGTCGCCACCACCTGCGTCAATGGCCCACCTCGCAGCGCCTGACAATGCGCGAGCAAAGCGCCGGTAGCCATTCTCTCGAGCCCGTCCAGCCTGTCCTGGAAGGGCTGCCCCTCTCCCTGCGAATCGGACTCGCCGAATTGACTCTGCAACGCGCCGGACACAGTCTCTTCCTGGTACAACGACTCATCCACCTCCGCCCAGAAGGCGTTCTGCAACCCGCCGATTTCCATGCCCAGATCCTGCCGCGACGTTCCTCTCCTGCACACAACCTCGCGGATTCGCTTGCCCTGGAGAAGATGCGCAAGTCCCTTGCGCTGCGTCTCGCCGGTCAGCAACTCTCCCGTGCTGACATCGATGAGCGCCACGCCCACACGTTCTCCCTCGGTGTACACCGACAGGCAGAAGTTGTTTTCGTGGGATTCGAGCAGCTGCTGATTGAGGGCCGTTCCCGGTGTCAAGACCTCAACGACATCTCTCTTCACCAGACCCGTTGCCAGAGACGGGTCCTCAACCTGTTCGCAGATCGCTACCTTCCTGCCCGCGGCGAGCAGACGGGTGATGTAGTTTTCCGCCGCGTGAAACGGCACACCTGCCAGCGGCACGGGGTTGGGTTTTTTCTTGTCCCGGGTTGTCAACGCAATGTTGAGGATCTTGGACACGTCGACAGCGTCCTCAAAGAAGGTCTCGTAGAAATCGCCTACGCGAAACAGCAGGACACAATCGTCATATCTGGATTTGATCTGGCGGTACTGCGCCATCAACGGCGTGGGGTCGTTAGTCATATCAGGGCAAGGTCATTATCGAGATGGGCTCGTTGATCTGGCTCGCGATATCGTTCGCCTTTCGCTGTGCCTCTTCTCTCGTTGCAAAATAGCCCAATCGAACGCGATGGACTTCCTTGTAGTGGAGAAGCTCGCTGTCGATTCGCACTCCGGATAGCTCTGATTTCAGTTGAGCCATGAGCTTGATCGCGTTCGTGCGATCGTGGAACGCTCCGAACTGAATGGTGAAACCACTGCGGAGGGGAGTCTCTTTGTGGGCTGGCTCGAGAACAGGCTGCGCGGTGGCACTTACCAGGGCCACGAGCTTGTGGCTGGCGAGCACGGCTTCGGGCGTGTTTCGAAAACCCCGGACAATCCCTTCGAACACCTCGGCCGCCTCATCGGAATCGCCATCCTTCTCCAGACACTCGCCGTAGCGATACATTGCCGTCGGACTGAGCCCAGAACGGGCCATCGAGCGGTATCTCCGGCACGCGCCGTCCGCGTCCGCCGTCTGCATGTCGACCTCGGCAAGCGCCAGAAACGCCCATGGCCGATAGCTCCCGCGCTTGACCCGGGAAAGCGCCTGGCGCGCGTCATCGTAGCGTTTTAGCATGACCGCGGAAAGTCCCTGAAAGTAGCACGCCTCGTCCGAGTGTCGACAAGCTGCAGACCTCTCGAGGATGTTGAACGCCTGGCCGTAGTCGCCAATCGCGTACTGGATCTTGGCCAGTTCTACCTGCGATTTCCGGCCCCATTCGGTTGCCGGCTCGATGTCGACGACCTCTTGATAGATCATCTGGGCCTCCGACACCGAGTTCTTCAAACCGGCAAGCAGAAACAACGCCTCTTGTCGCCCTGCGCCTTCGGACGAACGGGCGATATCGACGAGCTGCTTCTCTGCCTGCTGGTATCGCAGGCGTGAGATATCCCGCCGCACGCTCTCCATATTGGCCGCATCGACAACAACGACCATCGGCACCAGCAGGAGCGCACAGAGCAGCGCCAGACCGAGTCTAAATCTCATGGTTGTCTTTTGAGAACGAGTCAAAGGCGTTGCACCGGGGACAGTGCCAACGCATCTTGTCGGTCTTCAACTGACAGGATTGACACTCATACCGATCGACGGCCAGGGGATCCTTCGCCGATCCATCGAGAAAACGCTCCAGGATCTCCGCGTCGCGGTATTTTGCGTAGAAGGACGCGAGGAGAAGCGACACCGCGGCCGAATCCGGGTGCAGCGTCAAATATTCCTCGAGCAACGTAATGGCTTCCTCTCCCCTACCCTGCTTTTTGTAGAATGCAGCAAGCCCCAGACACGCCGCTTCGTCTCCCGCTCTCGCTGCCCGAACCTCGTTGTATATCTTTTCGATATCGCCAAAGCGTCCCTTCTCGAAAAGCGTCGTCTCGAGCTTGTCGAGCACCGTCCCCGCCAGTTCGGGCGACAGAACGGCAACCTGGCTCCAGTACTTGATTGCTGTGTCCAGTTGCTCCTCTTCTTCGGCGATGTCGCCGAGCATCAGCAGACACGGGGGGCAATTCGAATCATGCCTGAGCGCGCGCTGCAGCGTCTTGCGGGCATCCTTGCGATCGCCCGTTTCGAGCAGCGCTTCGCCGGCCGACGCCATATATAACGCCAACTGCCGCTCGGTCGTACCTCCGAGCTTCTTCGCCTCCTTGAGTGCGCTGTATGCGCGCTCGTGCTGCCCCATGACGTGAAAGTGTCTGGCAAGCGTTCGATGGAGGTCGCCATCCCTCATGTTCAGTTTGCGCATCGCGGTTTCGAGCACCTTGACAGCCTTCGCCGAGCTGCCCATGGCGGCGTGGTCTTCCGCCAGACTCAGATAGAGTTCGATCTCCTCCGTTCTCGACAGATTCGTCTTCACGGTCAGACTCTGGTGGATCTGCAGCGCCTTAGATACCTCTCCACGCTCTCGCAAGAGGTTTCCAAGCCTGATATACGCGTCGGTGGGCGCAAATCCAACACGCGCCGTCTCCTGCAGCTTCGCGAATGCCTCGTCGCGGCGCCCGTCGACGAGGAGCTTCAGCGCCTCGACATACGGGTTCTGCGGTCGGCGATCACGCCGCACTTTTCCGCGGATGACGATAGAAACAACAACGATGACGAGCACGAGCGCGCCAGCGGCGACCAGATAGTAATAAGCCGGATAGTCCATTTTTTAGGGTCCCCCGCGACTAAAGGCCTGCCGGCGTCTCCCGGTCCTCGCCCACGGGTTCCTCCAGCGGCAGGTTTCTCAAGGCAGACAGCTCGTGTCCCAGACGTCCGATCTCCCGTCGTTTCTGTCCGATCGTGTGCCGGAGCTGAAACTCGCTGAGCACGAATATCAGGAATGAGAAGATCATTCCTGCAGCAAAAACGATGAACATAAGGAGATTCAGTGAAAGATCGTCGAATTGCTTGGTGAAGAAGGTGAATTTGACAACGCGCTGATCTGCGTTAGTCATCCCGACCCAGAGAAACGCGATGACCCCGACCAGAATAATGGCGCTTCGAATCAACCACACGTGACATCCTCCTGTTTTGGCGCTTATGCGCTAGATCATGGAGTGTTTCACACGCAACGTCAAGCAACTTTGTGGACACACAAAAGCTGCCTCTGCCGGTGTTTCGCCGGGATCACTCCCGGTGTCGGCAGAGACAGCTTTGATTCCTACAGGTACGTTCGAGCGTTGGCCCACGCACCGCGCCCCTTCACCCGTTAACGCTCTTCGGGCTTCTCGGGCTCGGATGCTTCCTC
>CBDVBZ010000089.1:0-15217 GCA_965372355.1 uncultured bacterium
ACAGGGTCCATAGGCCTTGAAGGAGGTAACGAATGAAGAGGTTACTGCTAATTAGCTTGGTCGCGCTATGCTGGGCTAGCACAGCGTTCGCGGTGTCGGGGTCCATCGGCATCTTTGCGGACGTGAATGCCAATCAATGCGCGCTGACGAATGACGGTAGCGGTCCAGCCCCAGAATCAAACGTGTACGTCGTGCATACGGGCAGCGATGGCACGACGGGCTCCGGCTGGGCGGCACCGATCCCGGATTGCGCTGGCGGCCCCATCTTTCTCGCCGATGTTGCACAGCCCGGCGTGATTATTTTGGGTAACTCGCAGACCGGTGCCTCGGCAGCATACGGTGGATGCAGGACCAACGGTACGGTTCCTGTGGCGTGGATTCTGGTCCGGTGGATGGGGGCGCCTGCGGAAGGCTGCTGTACTTGGACCGTCGGGCCGCACCCGCTCTTGGAGGACCCGGATGGTAACCCGTGGACGACACCGAACTCGACCAACTGCGCCACTCCGATTAGGGATGAGGCGGCTGCTGGCGGCACGGCGATCATTTCGACGAACCCGGCCCTGTGTCCGTGTAACGTCGACACCCATGAGAGCACATGGGGCGGCGTGAAGGAGCTGTTCCGTCAGGGGATTTAATTCCCTCACGAACAGAAGTAGGTTTTTTGCATGTGTCCGGCTGCCGAAAGGCAGCCGGACACATCTTTTTGGGGTCGGGGTGTCGGAAACGGAGTCGGTGGCAGAGAATCATCCACCGTCCCCGTGGCGCCTTCTTGATCCGGCCTCGGGTTTTGAGTCTCGAGCCTCCGGGTCAACATCCAGAATGGCGGCCATCCGGTCGACAAACCCTTGACTCCCGTAAGATAGGGCCTTACATTTGGTTTAGTTCGCCAGCCTGTTTCTGTGCCCCCTGATATACTGACCCCAATTTTCTCTCAATAACCGGGCGTCTGCCCTGGGGCGTTTCCAGGAGGGGTGGGGAGAAGTCGCGGTGACATTCATGCGTTATTCCTTTTGCTTGTTTCTCGCTGCAACCGCCATTATCGGCGCGGTTTGCGTCCCTACTCTAGCGGCTGAGGGCGTGGTGCGGCTCATTTCGGCGGACGAGTCTCGCATCGTGTTGGAGATCCGGACCGGCGAGCACAGGTTTGTCCCCTCGCGGTTCGTGGACGGCGCGGAGACGCTCGAGATTGCCGGATTCGGGAGCTTTTCGGTCGCTGGTGAGCCGTTGATACCCGGTCGAGACGTTCTGGTCGCCCTTCCCCCCGACGGCGCCGCGTCGTTGACGTACAGCGTCCTCAGCTCGCAGCCCCTTGGACGACACCGTCTCGAACCCGTCCCGTTCCCGGTCGTTTTCCGGAGCGAGGACGGTCTTCTCGGCAGCTCATCCGAGTACCGGATCGACGCGGACGCGTACGAGAGGGGGCGCGGAGTCATCGGTGTCTCCGCACAGCCCCAGGGGCGTCTCCGTAACCAACGGGTGCTGCCCGTTCGCGTCGAACCGGTCGGCTACGACCCGAGCACTGGAGAGATCATCCTCGCGACGTTGATACGGGTGGAAATCACCCTATCTGGCGGAGGTCGCTCCCGCGGCGCGCCGGTCCAGGAGATCGATGTCTGGGAACGGATATACTCCCGTGTGCTGGTCAATCCCGATCAGGCAAGGGGGTGGCGCTCGAAGCCGGTGGGGCGGATTCCCGACCCGGGCAAATCACAGTCGGTGATTCAGGGCGGCCCGCTGGTCAAGCTCGCGGTTCGCACGTCGGGTATGCACAGGGTCACGGCCTCAGAAGTCATCGCCAGGGGATTCCCCTCCGGCACGGCGACCACGCAGCTTCAGCTTTTCCAGCGCGGCTACGACGACGTCTGGTTGACCCACGATATCGTCGATATTCCGTTCAAGCTGATCGAGGACGGCGGTGGGGTCGCCGGTGAGTTCGACGCCTCGGACGCGATCATATTCTACGGGCAGGAGCTGCGGGTAGACACACTGCGAAACGATCCCATAGAGAAGTTCTCCGAGGACAACATCTACTGGCTGGGCGTTGCGCCGGGCGCGCAGATGACCCAGACGACGCTGTCGGCCGGCACCGTCACGCCCGATACCGCGACGGCAACATTCCCCGTCACGCGGTACGAAGAACAGGATCTGTTCTTTATGGAGAACACGCCGGAGACGGACGCCGTTACACGAGCCCGGATGCGGGAGTTTTACTACTATAACGCGGCTCCCGACCCCTCTTTCTCCGTGCCGTTCACGATCGGCGCGATCAAATCGGCCACGACGTTTGAGTTGAGGGCCCGGTTTCTCGGCGGCCATAAGTACACAGTACAACGTAACGTCCGGATCGAGATCGTGAACTCGAAGGGGACCACCCGTCTCAACGACGCCGTCGTTCCCATATCGACAGTGGTTTACTACTCGTCGGGCGCGCTCTCCGCGGATATTCTCTCCGATGGCTTCAACACGCTACGGATTCAACCGGTCGGGCGGGGTACGCTCGAGGCGTTGCTGGATTGGTTTACGATCGAGTACGAGTCGCCGTACCAGGCCAGAGGCGATATGCTCGAGTTCAATACCGGGGCTTTGAGCGGCAACCAGAACCTGACCGTGACGGGTCTGAGTCGGACCGATGTGTTGCTCTTCGATGTGACCGACCCGCTGGCTCCGGAAGAGTATCCGCTGGATGGCAGCCACTTCACCCCTCTGGGTGGCGGCGAGTATGCGTTGTCCTTCCAGATCGACCTGACGGCGCCGCGGCGGTTTATCCTGGTCCCCCCCGACAAGATCGATGACGTTGCAGAGGTTATCGAGGATCAGCCGAGCAATCTGATCGGCAACCCCATCGAGAGCGGTGTCGACATCCTCGTTGTCTCGCACAAGGATTTTCTCGCTGGAATACAGAGGTGGGTGGACTACAGACGCGCTCAGGGGTACCGCGTGCTTCTCACTGATGTCGACGATGTTTTCGACGAGTTCAACGGCGGCGTCAACAACGCGCGGGCGATCCGCACGCTCGTTGAGCACTTTTTTGCCAAGGGAGGCGTGAGCTTCTTGCTGCTCGTCGGGGACGCGAGCGAGGACAACAAGCGTGTGCACATCGAATCGGGTATCAACTTCGTGCCGACGGAGTCGTTTACCGAGCACGTTCAGAGTTCCGTCTTCAACGAAGACGAAGTGGTCACGAGCGACAAATGGTACGGGATGCTCGGCGCGGACATCATCTATGAAAACGCGCCGTTCCCCGCCGACTACTACCCCGATGTGATTGTGGGCAGGTTGCCTGCGGGGACGGTCGAGGAACTCGATATTCTGATCGACAAAACGCTCGAATTCGAGAAACCGAGTGGCAGTGATTTCTGGCGCCGGCGGATGATTCGTTGTGCCGACGATAACTGGTCGGGTGCCGGAACGACCTGTCTTCAGCCCCCCGAAGTTGACTTTGAGGTTGCGGAGGAGGTTGCCGCAGTTATCACCCAGAGCTCGATCCCCGGCGGGTACGATATCGTCCGCTTCTATCTGTCCGACCGGATATCCCATCCACCGGGTGGATGCGTGGGCGCGGGCTCTCAGATTCACCTGGCCCGGACGGAGGCCACACCCGCCCTGCTGGGCGAGCTGGCCAAAGGCGCGACGATTCTGAGCTTCCAGGCTCACATGAACCGGTATCAGATATGCCACGAGCGTCTCTTTACATCGTCCGTGACCGCGGAAGGAGGACCCGACCCGGGCAAGCTGGCGAACACCGGGCGGCCGTTTGTCGTTTTCGGGATGGGGTGTCACATCAGCGACTTTGCCCTGCACAAGGAGCTCATCAGGGTATGGGACAACCCTCCGACCGGCGACTGCATGTCGGAGATTCTGCTCCACCTCGATAACAAAGGTGCGGTCAACTCCTATGGAAGCACCGGCTTCGAATATCTCAGGGAAAACAAGAACTATACGGCGGTTATCGCCGAGGTCTTTTTTAGCGATCCGCCCGTGGGCCCGACGCTCCCGTCGAATCGGTCGCAAGTTCGGTGGATCATGGGCGAGCTGATGGCCACGGCCGAAATCGAGAACCTTCTCCGCTTCCCCGTAGGCTCGGGGTTGGGCGCACGGGGCCAGGCCAAGCGGTATCACACGCTGGGTGACCCGGTGCTTCGGATGGATGCAGGGCCACCCCGTTTCGAGGTCACGGTAAACGGGGAGCCGTTTGAATCCGGCGATCTTCTGTTCGCCAGCGGTGCCGGCGACTCCGTCAGGGTCCGGGGGGTTATCACCGACGAAGTGGCCATCGAGGAGGTTTCGCTCGAAATCGATGGCGTCGACGCAACCGGCCAGATGACGATCACTCCGACCCGGGACGTGGGTCTCGATGCGGCCCGGCAGTACGAGATCGCGTTCGCCACGACGATCCTCCCAAAACCGTACGACATCATCATTCGCGCCCATCAGGCGGCGGACACGACGGCCGGCGAATACCACGTGGTCGCCGAGTTTGTTCTCAGGGTGGAGATCAATGCATCCCTCGCGATCAACGGCCGGCCGGTGGTTGACGGCGACCTCGTGGCCGCCGAGGGGGACTATGTCTTCGAGCTCGAGTCACCGGTTTTCGTCGACCCGTCGCTGATTCGGGTCGAGATCGACGACAGCACGGTCACACCACTGGATTTCTCTCACCCGAGCCCGCAGGACTCCACGACGTGGCTGGTAGCGTTCTCCGCGTCGTTGGCTCCGGGCGCCCACACGATCTCGATATTCGTCGACAACGCGTCGTTCGACTACAATGTCTCCGTGGGCTCGCAGGCCGGTGTACGCGACTTGATCGCCTACCCGAACCCATTCCAGGACGACACCTATTTTGTCTATTCGAACGATCTGGAGATCTCCGGCGGGGCGATCGATATATTCACGGCGAGCGGCAAGAAGGTCGCTCACCTCGAGCTCCCCACGTCGGCGCGGATGGTGGGTCAAAACGCCGTCCGGTGGGACGGCAGAACATGGAATGGAGATCCGGTCGCCAACGGACTCTATCTCTATGTCTTCTCGGTCAACCAGCTAGGCCAGACGTCCACTCAGCGCGGCAAACTGGTGAGAGTCAGGTAGCTCTCGCACTCCTCTCCTCGATTCTGTAATTCCTTGGGTTGTGCCTCCAAGATTGGCCGTCGCCACTCCACTGCGCGGTCCTGTACTTTCCTGTCCAAATTTTCGGGATTCTGCTAGACTCCCCCTGTTTTTGTGTGGGGTGGGGCACTCCCCCGCCGATGCCAGGAGGAGACGCGTGTCCGGACAGAAGCGCAAGCTGTACGAAGAGCTCAAGAACCTGACGACCGAGCAACGCAACCCTCGTACGGTCGGTATCGATCTGGCCCCCACCGAGGAGATTCTCGGTCTGATGAATGCCGAGGATCGGACGGTCGCCGAGGTGGTTCGGAAAGCGCTGCCCGATATTGCCCGGGCGGTGAACCTGGCCGTCGCCTCCTTCAAGCAGGGAGGGCGGTTGCTCTATTTCGGCGCGGGAACGAGCGGGCGTCTGGGGATATTGGATAGCGCCGAGTGTCCGCCGACGTTTGGCGTGCCTCCCGACATGGTGGTCGGTTCGATAGCCGGAGGCCGCGACACTGTGTTTCTGTCACGGGAGGGCATCGAGGACAGCGAGGATGCGGGTGGGGAAGACGTAAGGGCCAACGCGGTCTCGGCCAACGATACCGTTGTGGGGATTACGGCGAGCCGGCAAACACCTTATGTCGTCGGCGCGCTCAAGGCCGCGCGGGAATGCGGGGCAAAGACGGTGCTTCTGACCTGTAACGCCAAAATCCGCGCCGAGGTGGATGTGGAGATCAGCGTTGTTGTGGGCCCGGAAGCGATCGCCGGATCCACCCGGTTGAAGGCGGCTACCGCCCAGAAGATGGTCATCAACATGATTTCTACGGCCAGCATGGTCAAACTGGGTAAAGTCTACGAGAACCTGATGGTCGATTTGAAGCCAACGAGCTCGAAGCTGCAAGAGCGTGCAAAGGGAATCATATCGCTGCTCACCGGCCTGGATTATGACGGTGCATCGCGGGTTTACGAGGAGTCGGGGAGGAACGTCAAGGTGAGTGTCGTGATGGCCAGACGGGACATGGATCGGCCGGCGGCCGAGGCGGCGCTGGCCGGTGGAGATGGGTTTCTTGCGCGCGCGCTGGGGGAGAGAGAATGAGAGCGTTTCTGTTTGTTGTTTCTGTGATCGTGCTGCTGGCCGTCATTGGCTGTGGTGCGGGGGACGATGGCGATGGGTCGATACGTTTCTGGCAGTTCTGGGATATGGCGATCATCGAGCCGATCATCGATGAGTTCGAAAGACAGAATCCGGGGATCACGGTTAGTGTCGAACAGCTCACGTGGCAAAGCGGTCTTGAGAAGATCCAGGCCGCCGTGGCGTCGGGCACGCAGCCGGATCTCTGCGAGCTGGGCTCGACCTGGTTGCCGAGATTTAGCTACGAGGGTGTTCTGGCAGACCTGACGCCGGTGTACACGGAGGTTGCCGATAGTTTCATCATGTGGGACAGCGCGAAATGGCAGGGACGGGTCTACGGGCTCCCCTGGGTGCAGGGCTCGCGCGCTCTGTTCTGCAACGCGGATCTGTTCGTGCGTGCCGGGCTCGACCCCGACCAGCCGCCGCAAACGTGGGACGAGCTTCTCAAGGCGGCGATGCGGATCGACCAACTCGGCGATGACGTGCATGGGTTCGGGCTCAATATGGGCGAACGCTACGTGCTCTACAAGAAGTTCATGGCATTCGCATGGGGCAATGGAGGCGGGATACTCGGGGAGGACGGTTCGGTTATCTTCGCCAGCGACGAAAATGTCGAGGCCCTGGAATTCTACCAGGCGCTGGCCGAGTACTCGCTGAAGGAGAAGCAGGAGATCCTCGACTACAACTTCAAGAAGGGGCAGCTCGGGATGCAGATCTCCGGAGCGTGGAATCTGCGCAACTACGCATTGGAGGCCCCGGATCTCAACTACCGTGTCGCACTGGTGCCAAGGCCGACTCCGGTCCGCGGCATACACGGCAGCTTTGCCGGCGCCGAGATGCTCGTTGTCTTTGCGAACTCAAAGCGAAAAGCGGACGCACTCAAGCTCGCGCGGTTTCTTCAGGGGTATGAACATGCAAAGAAGATCTGTCTGGATGTGAAAAGCGTGTTTCCGGCATCGAAGAAGGTTCTCGACGACCCGGCGTTTGTCGAGGACCCAAAAGTCCGCGTCTTTGTAGAGCAATCACTAACGAGCCAGACGGCCCCTGCGCACCCCGGATGGATCGATATGGAGGACGTGATCAATCGCTCGATCGAGGAAGTGCTGTATGGGCGGGCGGAGCCAAAGCAATCGCTGCAGGCAGCCGCGGATAAGATCGAGCAAGTGGTGAAACGGTTTGAGTGATCTATGTGTGGGCCGAGTGTGGTTTTGTTCGCCGCGCTCGGTTCGCAACCTGACAATCTCTCGTGCTTTCGACGACTGCCCATAAGCGATCGCTGCCGCCCGCCCTGGTATTGTTGTTGCCGTGGGCGGTTGTCTACGCAGCTTTCTATATTTTCCCCTTTGTATTCTCGTTTGTCCTCGGGTTTCTCTCGTACAACCCTCTGAATGTCGAGAACACCACCTGGGTGGGCGTGGACAATTTCGTCCGTCTCTTTAGCGATCCCCGCTTCGGGCGTGCGCTTCGCAATACGATCTTCTTTGTTCTGGGGACCGTGCCGTTGACCACGGTCGGCGCGCTCGGGATCGCGATTCTCCTCCGTGGGCGCGTGCCGGGAAGGAGCTTTTTCAAGGCGGGTTTCTTTTTGCCATCGGTTATCTCGATGGTGGTGATCTCGCTTCTCTTCAAGCTTTTCTACGCGCCAAACGGCGGTTTGAACCACGCACTCTCATGGGTCGGCCTCGGGGGTCACGGATGGCTGACCGATCCGCGGACGGCTCTGCCGGCAATCATGGTGATGGATGTCTGGGCGGCGATGGGTTACTACGCCATTATCTTCGACGCGGCGTTCGCGGGTATTCCGAAGGAGTTATACGAGGCGGCAGAGCTCGAGGGCGCCGGTTTTCGCGCTACCCTCCGCTATGTCACCGTGCCGATGATGCGGCCGGTCATCAGCTTCGTCCTGGTGATCAACACGATTCGATCGTTCCAGATCTTCATCGAGGTCTTCCTCATGACGCAGGGGGGGCCGTTGGGGTCGACGGATACGCTGGTCCTGTATTTGTACGAGGCGGCGTTCAGACAACTCGACTACGGCTACGCAAGCGCCATCGCGTACGCGGTTTTTGTGATTTCCGGCGTGTTTTCGATTTTTGTTATCAAACGGTTCAGACCCAAGTTCGGCGGGGCGGGTACGGCCGCATAGCCAATTATGAAACGGATTCTGCAGATCGCAGGGCTCATCGCCATCCTCGGCGTGATGGCGTACCCGCTGGTGTGGATGATCAGCATTTCGCTGAGAACCGGTGAGGGCGTAGGCCTCCGGTTTTACGAGGAGATATGGAAGTCGGGTCCGTTCGACCGCTATTTCATCAACAGTCTCGTGGTCGTGATCATCGTTCTCGTCGGGAACATCCTGATATGCTCGATGGCGGGGTATGCGTTTGCGCGTTACCGGATCCCCGGCGGCAAGCTGCTCTTTTTTCTCGTGATCTCGATGATCATGCTGCCCAAACAGGTGATGCTCGTCCCACTCTATATCCTGATGCAAAAGCTGCATCTCATCGATACATACGCGGCTCTGACGCTGCCCTTTACCGCCGACCCGTTCAACATCTTTCTCATACGGCAGTTTCTCATCTCGATTCCGCCGGATTGCGAGGAGGCGGCCCGGCTCGAGGGCGCCGGCGAGATGACCGTGCTGTTTCGGGTCGTGATGCCGATGCTCAAACCGGCGCTCGCGGTGGTCGCGATCCACACATGTCTTATCAACTGGAATTCATTTTTGTTTCCTTTTATACTGACCAACACGACGTCGATGCGTACGTTGCCCGTTGGTCTGGCGCTGATGTCACAAGGCGCGCACAGCACCGACTGGGGGCACTTGATGGCCGGTGCGCTGATCGCATCGTTTCCCGTGATCCTGGCGTTTCTCGTTTTTCAGCGACAGATCATCAGTGGTTTGACATCAGGAATGTCCCGGTAGGATAGGAGTTTGCGATGCCCTCTGTTCGAGTGCCCTTTCGCAGGAGCGAGCCCTCTGCGAGGACAGGCGAGGATCCACCGCCGGAGGCGGTTAGCCGAGTGAAACGGGCGACGGGCCGAGAGCAGATGGCATCGCAAGCCCCACAACGATGACAGACAATGACAAAGACGATTCAACAGATAGTGGATAAGGACGAGTTTCTCGCCGTTGGCTTGATGTCGGGTACATCGATGGATGGCATCGATGCGGCACTCGTCAGGATGCCCAATGGTGATGATCTCTCGGGTCTCGAGCTCGTCGAGTTTCAGACGTTGCCGTATCCGGATGAGCTCCGGGACTCGCTCCGCGACGTGGCGTTTGGCGAGCAGTGCACGGCGGAAGACATCGCGGTGCTGCATACCAGCGTGGCCACTGCGTTTGCGCATGCGTTTCACGCGGTGTGTCGGGATTGCGGCTCAGACGCGGTAGATTTTATCGGATCGCACGGTCAGACCATCGCGCACGTGCCACCCGCTACGGAAGGCGCGATCCCGATCGCCGGCACGCTTCAGCTCGGTCCTCCCGGGATGATCGCCGCCTTGACGGGTGTCGTGACCGTCGGAGACTTTCGGTCGGCGGATATGGCGCTTGGTGGACAGGGTGCTCCGTTGGCGCCGTATGTCGATTTTCTCTTGAGAAAGAGCAAGACGAGCGATCGGGTGATCCTCAATATCGGCGGTATCGCGAACCTCACGTATCTGCCGAAAAACTGCAGTCTGGGCGAGGTGATTGCATTCGATACCGGGCCGGGCAACATGATTCTCGATGAGCTTTGGCGGGTGCTGTTTCCCAAAGAGAGTGATTTCGAGAAGCTCGGGCAACATGTGGCATCGGGCAACCCGTCGCAGACGCTCGTCGATACGTTTCTCAATATGGAATACTTCGATCGCGAGCCGCCAAAATCGGCGGGGCACCGCGAGTTCGGTGGCCGGTTTGCATGGGATTTTTTGTCGAAGGCCAAATCTGAGGGACTCAAACGCGAAGACATCCTTGCCTCGGCGGTGTCGCTGACGACCCGTAGCATCCACTCGGCGATCGAACGTTTTGTAAAACCCAATGGAGACATCGACGAGGTGTTTGTCACCGGTGGCGGCTCGCGCAATGTCACGATGCTCGAGGAGCTTGCCGCGTGGCTCGAACCGACCCGGGTGGCGCGGATCGACGAACTGGGCATACCCGCCGATGCCAAAGAGGCGGTTGATTTTGCCGTTCTGGCGAGGGGGACGCTTCTGGGGTGGCACAATGTGATCAAAGGTGTTACAGGCGCATCGAGCCCGGCGGTTCTTGGAACCATTGCTCTGGGTAGGTGAAATGAAAAGAATAATCATCGGTGTGTGTCTTGCGGTGCTCGTCAGCTCGTGCACGGCGCCGGGCGGAACAGGCCGGTTCGCCGCTTCCTCGGCAGAGGAACCCGTTATCCGCGTACTCCTTGCCGACGGTGGCACGAGCTATCGCATCGAATCGAGTGGGGGACTGACGGTCCAGTCCGCAGACGGGCTGGAAATCGTCGGATCGTCCGGGCGCGGTGCGGGGCTTTTTAGCGTGCGAGGCGAATCGATTCAGATCGAAATGGAGCCGGACGGCTCATTGGGTGCGGTCGAGGGCGAGGCGTTGATCGTGCCGAACGCCAAGTCGGTGTTGATGGTCGACGGTATCGCGTATGCGGGCAAGATGCGCGTGGTACCGTCGGGTGGTGGCGCGATGATGCTCATCAATGTCCTTTCGATCGAACGCTATCTCGAAGGCGTTCTCCCTCACGAGATCGGCAACCCGGGACCGGAGGGATACAACGCGGTCAAGGTACAGGCGGTCGCCGCGCGTACATACGCCTTGGGCAAGATGGACTTGCACAAGGGTGATGTGTTCGATGTCCACGCATCAGTGATGGACCAGGTCTACCGAGGTCTCAAAGGAGCGACAAAGGTCGCCTCGGGTGCGGTGCGCGACACGCGTGGCCGGGTGATGGACTACGAAGGCCACATGGTCAAAGCGTATTACAGCGCCTGCTGTGGGGGGCACACATCCGATATCCGGCAGGTGTGGCCCAACCGCGAGCCGGCCGGCTACCTCCACGGTGTGCCGGATCGAGCCGCCGGTGATGACCATGCGTTCTGCCGTGCCTATCGACGATTCCGCTGGCGCTACAGCTTCACCGGCAGGGAGATGGGAAACATCCTCCGTATCACGCTTCCCAAACAGCTTGGCGTCAGTGAGGAAGAGGTGGGGGCCGTGAAGGATATGCGGATCGACGAGCGGAGCCACTCCGGCCGGGTGACCCGGTTGACGATCGAGACGACGCTCGAGACCTTCGTCGTCGAAGGCGATCGCATCCGTTGGATTCTCGAGACGGATCCAAAGCGCGGGCGTATCCTGCCGAGTGTGATGTTTCGCCTCGACAAGGTGATGGAACGGGACCGCATCGCCTATGTGAGCATCTCCGGTGGCGGCAACGGTCACGGTGTCGGAATGTGTCAGCACGGCGCGATCGGGATGGCGAAAAAGGGCTACACCTACGAGATGATCCTCAGGCACTACTACCCGGGTTGTACGATCGAGAAAGCCTACTGATGCCAGACACCGACGACGAAACGCTCTCGCCCGAGATCAAGTTCCAGCTCGTGCGCAAGCTCGAACGCCACAAGGTGATCGGGCTCGCCGCGACCGAGCTGGAGCCCCACGAGGCCAAATACCTCGAGTTTCACCGTCTCTCCGGTGTCATCCTCTTCGAGCGCAATCTCGAGAGCCTGCCGCAGGTCGGCGAGTTGATCGGCAGTGTTGATGAACGATTAGGCGTGGACGGGCTCGTGCCGCTCGTCATGGCCGATCACGAGGGTGACTTCGTGAGCGAGCTTCGCAAGTTGATCGGTGTGCCGCCATCGGCGATGGCCATTGCCGCAACCGGCGACCCCGGTCTCGCGCATGACGTCGCTTATGAGACGGGCACGGCCATGGCCAAGCTCGGTGTCAATGTCGTCCTCGCGCCCGTCGCCGATTGTTATCTCGACGCGGCCAGCCCGATCACCGGGCTGCGTTCGTTTGGCCGCGACCCCGACAGCGTTGCCGAGTACGTTACCGAGACGATTCGTGGGTTTCACAAGGCGGGGATCCTGACATGCGTGAAACATTTCCCCGGACATGGCTCGACGCCGAGCGATTCGCACGAGACCCTTCCCGAGGTTGTCAAGACACTCGACGACTTGCGATCCAGTGAACTCGTTCCGTTCGGGGCGGCGCTCGAGAGTGGTGTCGATATGGTGATGATGGCGCACGTGGCATTTGCGATCGATGAGAAGACGGACGATGGCATACCGGCCAGCTTTGACACACGGTTGATCCGCGGGGTCTTGAGGGAAGAGATGGGTTTTGAAGGAGTGGTCATCACCGATGCGCTGGAGATGGCGGGAGCGAGGCAGCACGCCCAGGCCCGCTACGGGGGACTCGGCGGCGGGTCCGAGCGAACCGTCCTCGCCGGCTCGGACCTGATGCTTTACTCATCGCCTGTGCCCGAGAAGATGATGTTGCAGGATGACTCGCAACCGATGATCGCCGTCGAAGTGATGCAGACCATTATCGAGACGCTCAGCCGCGTGGTTGACCGCAGCCGTATCGATGCCAAGCTGGAAGAGGCGGCGAAGAGCCACGAAGGTGTCAGAAACTTCCTGAACATCGTCAACGAGTCCGAGCAAAGGATCGCAGTCTTGAGGAAGCGTGCCGGTGAGCTGCGCTCACCGCCCAAACCCAAGCCTGAAGGCAACGTGATCCAACTCGAGAATTATGCCTCGACGCCCGCGATCTACAAAACGGTCGCCGAGAAGAGTGCCGTGCTCGTGCGGGATCCGGAATCGCTTGTGCCGGTGAAGAAGGGCGACGAATGGTGGCTTTTGCCGATCGTTTACCACCCCGGGGAGTCGCTCAAGCGGCAGGATCTGCCGGCGTTTCTCGGGGCTCTGTGCCGGCGGTTTCCCGAATGGCGGAAGGCGGGTACCGTGACCCGTTTCGAGGCGGGCGCCGACGGGAAGATCGAGCCCTGGTATGGCCCGATCCAAGGACAGACGGGGACCTTTACGCGCGAGAAGGATCGACTGCCTGCGGATGTCGCCGTGATACCTGTTCTATCCTGCCGGGGCGCGCCACCCGATGCGTTTCTCAACCTGCTCTCCGATTTCGTCGAGCAGCGGCAGGTCCCGTTTGTGGTGGTGACCGGCTGGCCCGTTATCGGTTGGGTTCCGGAGACCGTGGGCTGCCTTGTCACGTTTGGTGCCTCATCACCGGTCGCCGCGGCCACGGCCGCGATCCTCGCCGGCGAGACCGAGACGACAGCGACGCTCAAAGGCCTGATTTAGAGGCCTCCGGGCCGCGCCCTGCCCCAAATGGCGTTTGACATCGGGCCTTTTCGATGCTACCTTCTCTCTCTCCGGTAATCTGACAACAATAGAGAATCAGCGGGGTCGTAGTTCAGTTTGGTTAGAACGCCTGCCTGTCACGCAGGAGGTCGCGAGTTCGAGTCTCGTCGGCCCCGCCATAGACTTAGACCATCGCCCTGCAGCGAGTTATGCTGCAGGGCGTTTTTGTTCATCGAAGTAGCGAAGAAGCGACCTCATCCTTTTTGGACGCGGAAGTTTACCGTCCCACTGAACGTCGCGTACGTGATTTTAACAGTCCAGGCTCCCGCCGTACCCGTTTGAGTGACAAGCGAACCGCTATCCGTAAGTACGTCTGAGTACACTTCGGTTCCATCTGCATCTAGCACGACAAGGGTGCCGACTCCAGTCGACACAACGGAAGAGTGATCCACGGCGGCTGTTGTGCCGGAGTTTTGCCATGTGTAGGAAGCCGTCCCCGAGTAACCGTCAATGCTCTGCACC
This sequence comes from uncultured bacterium, assembly GCA_965372355.1. Lineage (GTDB taxonomy): Bacteria > Krumholzibacteriota > Krumholzibacteriia > WVZY01 > WVZY01 > CBDVBZ01. The sequence continues at coordinate 14,048 of CBDVBZ010000089.1, forward strand.
TGATATTCGAAACTGTCCGTTATGTTAATGATTTCCGGCTGGATACCGGGGGGTGGGGGTGGCGTCGACGAGTCACTGCAACCTGTTAACCAGGCCATGGAAATCAGAAAAGCTACTGCAATTGTGTGTTCGAGTAATGAGCGCATGGATTCCGTTCTCCTGTCTAGAGGGTGCACCATCGTGAGTTACTGACAAATAACCGGTTCAACGCTAACGCGAATTCGAACCGTGAGCTGCGACCCAGGTAGGCCGCCGGCGGCGGGCTGGACGTTGCGCCGCTTGATACGAAAGCGCTGGTCGGTGCGGGTCGGATTACCAGTGTCCGGTACCGTGAGGGTGCCTGGGTCACCGGCGACCCACGGTCCTGTGTAGTCTCGTGACTCCACCCGCGACTCGTCCGCCAGCGTAGAATGTGACCAAGTCACTGCGATAGGCACGCCTGCGGTTGTGACTGTATTGGCGACTGGGGAAGTGATCGCATGAAGGCTCGGCGCGGTCGCCCGCACGCTGGTGACGTTATCAGCGCCGCTGGTCACATTGAGGGTGTACAAGCCGCCGGCATAACCGGGGTGCATCAGCAGAGCGTAGTCGCCGGCCGCCAGTGTGTCCTCGGATAGCGTAACGTTTCCGAACCCACCACTAATCGTCACGGTCGCTCCTGAAACCGGCGCGCCGGTCGTGTCGGTGACCGTTGCGAAGAAGTCGGTCTCGAACGTCCCCGGCCCAGTGTCTCTCCCCTCAGCCTGCACAACGACTTGGAGCGTCCCGGTGCCGCTTCCAGGGGAGTTGCCAGGTCCGCCGCCGATTGGTCCCGACGGAGAATCGGAGCTGCTACAACCGAAGGTCGCAGCAGCCAGCGCCGTGATGGCCGCAGTAAGAAAGGATAGCTTCACATATGAAAACGACTTAGAAAACATTACCTTACCTTCGGATCGAATTGGGGGGCTCGCAGTAGCGTAGGCAAAACGCGCCAACCGTCCAATGACGTGCAAGAGCCGGGCCAGTGGGAGATCGACGTGGTACGGATGAAAGCCTTCGATCTCACCGGAAATTGGCTGGATGACGAGAAAAGGGTACTCCGGGAGGGATTGGGTGGTGCTTCGGGCCTCAAAGAAGGGCCTGTACGAACGGTTCAAAAGTTCGAGGTTCGTATTGTCCGGCCCGCCATAG
>CBDVBZ010000090.1:0-15116 GCA_965372355.1 uncultured bacterium
GCGTCCGTCTTCCGTTCGCCGTCGCCGCCCACGCCGAGCTTGATCTTGAAATCCCGGATGTACCATTTCATGATCGCGTCGTTGGCCAGACCCATGTCGAGCTGTTTGGTCATCATCGTGATCCGTCCGATCAGGCGGAGGTTGTCCAGGATTCCCCAGTTCTTCTGGTACGCGATCCTCGCATCGACAAAATCACCCTTTTCGCTGCACTCGAACCCCATACTCGACAGCAGATCGTTCAACAACTGGACGCGTCTCGAGCGTTTCTCCATAGACGCCCCACCGCCGCGGCACTGAAAGCGGATGTAATTCTTGTTGTCGGTATCCGTGCACAGCGCTTCCAGCGTGTTGAAGTGATACCCCATACGGAGGCTCAACATCATGTACTCGGCACCGAGGACGGCGAAGCTCTTTTCGCTAAACCCGCGGCCGCTCTTGGTGGCCAAACCGGACTCGGCACCCGGGCCGGTAAGGTGCGACGGCCAGCCCTCTTCTTTGATTCCTTTCCAGAATGCTTCCATGGGCGCCGATGCAAGTTCTTCTTCCTCGACGCGGCGCGGTCCCTGGTAATTGGACAGATCGCGGTCGATGTATATGATCATGATCTTGAGGGGAATGGCCGTATTGAGCTCGAAGGCGATACGGTCACGGTGGCGGATATTCTTGCCGATCGAGAACATTTCCTGCATCGCGGTCTGATGAACAAAACGGGTGATGTCGTGAAACGTGCGGCAATTCTCTGGTTTGAATTCATCGTCGTCCGGGCGGATCAGGTGGAGGGGCGAGATAAGGCGCAACACCTGTCTCAACAGACCCCAGATACCCGTCTGGTCGCGGCCTCTCGATTGCGCGCGGCGCGACGCGACGAGGGCGGGGTGACGGCCCCGGTACACCGTGCGGGCCGTGGCGTCCACCGTCACATCGATCCCGGCCGGGATGTCCCACGATTTATCCAGACCGACGAGGGTTGGCACACCGTACTCTCTCGCCAGCGTTGCCATGTGGCTCGCCGTGCTTCCCGTGTGGGTGAGCAGCGCGTGGATCTTGCCCATGACCGTGACGAGACCCGGGAAGGGAAGCGGCGCGACGAGCACCGCGCCATCGGGGACGTACGATAGATCCTGCGTCGTTTTTAGATGAAACACCGGCCCGCTCCCCGCACCGGGGTACACGGTCGCCCCGCCGGCGCACAATGTTTCGAGCGTTGTGACATCGATTTCCTCGGCGGGCGCTTTGCTCTCGACCACCTGTAACGGCCGGGCCTGGAGGAGAAACGCCTGTCCCTTTTTGTCGATGGCCCACTCGATATCCATGGGAGACCCGTAGTGTTCCTCGATCTTCTTGGCAAACACGGCGAGCTCGACGAGCTGGTCTTGCTCTAGCGCTGGAGCCGTTGATTCGGCCTCGGGGATTTCTTCCTCTATGGTGCCGCCGTGGGCCCCAAGCACCTGGCGGACGGTCTTCGTTGCAATTTTCTTTTCCAACACGCGCCCGTCTGTGCGGGAGATCTTGTAGATATCGGGTGTGAGCTTGCCGCTCCCCAGATAGTTGCCGAGACCACAGACGGAGTAGATCATGAGCGACCCGTCGTGCGGCTGCAGCGGATCGCGTGTGTAGATGACACCGCTCGTTGCGGCATCGACCATCGCGAGGCAGCACACACCCATCGCCAGATCGGATTCGGTAAAGGAGTGGCTGACATAATAGTAGATTGCCTGCGGCGTGAATTTGCTGGCCAGGACCTCGCGATAGTTGTCGACCAGGTCCTCTTCGGTCACATTCAAGAACGTGGCGTACTGACCGGCAAAGCTCAGGAGCGTATCCTCGCCGATGGCGCTCGAACGCAGGGCGAAGCCGTTCTTGGGGACGCGCTTTTTGACCTCGGCGTACATGAGCTGGATGGAATCGGCAAGATCATGGGGGACCGGGCTCGAGGTGACGATGGAGTGGATCTCATCGCTCGCACGGACGAGGTCGTCGTAGTGTTTGATGTCGAGTCGCGAGAGACGTTCGGAGATGCGCTGCTCGAGTTTGTTGGTGTCGACGAAATGGTGGTACGCCCACGCGCTGATGGCGAACCCTTCGGGGACGGGGAGGCCGAGCTGCGATTTCATTTCGCCGAGCTGTGCGCCCTTGCTTCCCACGCTCCATATTTTGTCGCGTCCGACGTCTTCCAGCGGGATGGTGAAATCGTCTTCCTCGAGCGCATGGCTCGCCGGGAAGATCCCGTCGATCTCGGCGCTGATTTTTTCGTAACGATCGATGAGCGGTTTGTACTGCTCTCCGCCGATCGCGATCATGCCGTCCACGATGCCGCGGACACCGGACCGGATCTGGTCGAGACTCGAGCGGATATAGCGGGTGTCGAAGAGGGCGGCGCCCTGCGATTTTTCCTGCATGTCGCTAATGATCTTGAGGACCTGGTTGTTGTTCTCGAGGATGGCGAGAAAGCGCACGAACATACCCTGGACGGACTCGAGCGTGTGGGTCGGCTGTTTGCCGCTTCTTCGGAGGATTCGGTTTATCCAGCTCATCGGGTTTGTGGCTCGTGCCGCGCTGCGCGTGTTGTGCGTGTTGTGCGCCTCGGACGATCCTGTGGCGCTTGGATCATACGTATTGTTATGTGGTTACGGAGGTTATGTCAAGTACGACTATAGCGTTTGATCATGATTATTTCCGGGTCAGAGCAAGGCGTATCTCGCGGCGAAGAGGAGGCCCAGAAAGTAGACCAGCGCCGACACATCGCGCCCGCGCCCGGAGAGAAACTTGATCGCCGGATAGGCGATAAAGCCAAAGGCGATGCCGTCGGCGATCGACCACGCAAACGGGATGCCCACCATCACGAGAAAGGCGGGGAAAGACTCGGTGATATCCTTCCAGTCGATACGTCGGATGTTGGCCGCCATGAGACAACCGACGACGATCAATGCGGGGGATGTCATCGGCTGGAGCGAGACACCGCCCTCAACTTCGACACCACCGCCGATCATCCGCACGAGCGGCGAGAAGAAAAGCGCCACGAGAAAGAGCGCGCCGGTCGCCATATTGGCGAGACCCGTCCGCGCGCCGGCCTGCACACCGGTTGCGCTCTCGATGTACGCCGTCACCGTCGATGTGCCCAGCATGCCGCCGAGGACCGTTCCCGATGAGTCGGCGATCAGAGCGCGTGTGACGCGGGGGAGTCGACCGTTTTTCATGAGTCCCGCCTGCTGGCCGACACCGATCAGCGTCCCGATCGCATCGAACACCGCCATAAAGAGAAAGATCACGACCACAGGGATCATCGCCGCATCGAGGAGCCCCTTGAGATCGAGTTTGAGGAATGTGGGTTCGAGCGACGGCGGCGGGGCGACGAGGCCCTGCCATTCGACGAGGTTGAACGCCCAGGCGAGGATCGTCGTAAAGAGAATGCCGAGCATGATGGCGCCGCGGACACCGCGCGCCATCAACGTGACGATCATGAGGACGCCGGCGAGCGAGATCAGCGTCGGTGCGCGCGACAGATCGCCCAGGTGGAGGATGCCGTTGGGGGGCGATTCGACCACGCCTGCGCCGGTGAGCCCGATGAGGGCGATAAAGAGGCCGATCCCGACGGCGATGGCGTATTTGAGGTTGTCCGGGATGGCGTCAATGATCATCTGGCGGATGCGCAGGAATGTGAGGAGAAAGAAGACCACACCGGAGATAAAGACGGCGGCGAGGGCCACCTCCCAGGAGACACCCATCCCGACGACGACGGTGACAAAGAAGAAGTTCTCACCCATGGCGGGCGCCATGGCGATGGGGTAGTTGGCCGCGAGCCCCATGGCCCACGTGGCAATGGCGGCGGAGAGACACGTCGCCGTCATCACGGCACCCATATCCATACCCGTTTCCGAGAGGACGGCGGGGTTCACAAAGATGATGTAGGCCATGGTGAGGAACGTCGTGGTCCCGCCGAGGATCTCGGTGCGGATGGTCGTGCCCTGCTCGCCGAGTCGGAAGAGCCGTTCCAGCATGTGTTCATTTTAGCGGTTTTGGGGGTGTTTGACCAAGCGCTGCTTTAGCCTGTGGTGGCTGCTGGAACCGGCGGGTGTATGCGCCCGTTACGGCGTGGCACGGTCTAGGAGTGGGGCGTGGTCCCGTGGTATACTGGCTCATGTTCGGCCTCAGCCGTCTAAGTCCCGCGCGTTTTCGCGCCTCGCGTGGAGGTCACTGTTGATCAGCAAAAGCCAGTCCACAAGGAGCACCCTCTTGCTCGCAATCGCCGTGGGCGTTCTGCTGACCCTGGCCAAACTGCCGCTTCTATTTACCACGCTTGGCGAGCAGGATCACGGACGGCTCATCATGGACGCCATCGTCTATGCAAACGACGGGCGGGCGTCGCTCCACACGTACGGAATTCTCACGAGCCCTCTGTGGGTACTGGCCTTTGCTGGGCTGACGTCGCTGTTGGGTCCGGCGAAGCTCGTCCTCTGGTCGAACGCCGGTGGGCTCGTTTGCGGCGGTCTGACAACGGTTCTTGCCGTCATCTTGCTCCGACAGCTTGGCGCCTCACGCTCGTGGGCGTCTGCCGGCGGGGCGGCCGCGGGGTTGGTGCCTGCGATGTTTTACCTCTCGTTGTACGGATACCCGACTCAGTACGCGTTTCCGTTTCTTCTCGGCAGCGCCATCGCGTTTGTCAGAGCGCTCGAGACGCGGAAGACGACATGGCTTGTGATGTCCTGGTGCCTCTATGCCTTGTTGGTACTCGTGAAGATCGACTTTGCCCTTGCCGGCACGCTTCTCCTGTCCGTTGCGATTGTCCTGGGTAGGGAACGCGACCGGCGTGCTTGGGTGCTGGTCGCGTTTCCCTTTCTAGCGTTTGGTGTGACATACGTATTCGGGCGCCTGATCATTGCGTCCTTGAATGTGATCGATTTTCTAACCGGTGTGCAGGGACGGTTGGAGACCGCGGCCCTGCTCGATTCGTCGTCGATGACGGTGGCCTACGCGTGCGGGTTTGGCACGCTGGCGCTGCTGATCGCCGCCATCGCCGCCGGTTTCGTCCGGCAGAGGGCCACAGCGGCTCGGGTGGCCGCCGCGTGGGTCGTCGGCGTCGTGCCGCTGTGGTTGTTCTGGCTGAGGCATCCACCCATGTCGAGCCGCCACGCGGCGCCCGGGGCGCTGATCACCGTGCTGCTTGCCGCCCTTGTGGCATCGACGCTGCTTCGCAAGCCGCGTTACGCCGCGGTATGGCTCGTTCTCGTTGTGGCGCTCAACTGGCCGTTTGGCGAGCCCAACCTGGATTTCAACTACAACCCCAGCGGCAAGCTGCTGCGTACGGTCTCCGTCAATCGCAGGGCATTCGCGGTCGGGGACGCGATCGGGCGGCAGGTCGCCGAACGGCAGGAAAGCTACAAAGTCATCCTCGGCAGCCCGCACAGTGATGTTCTCGGCGGGATCGATTTCGTGCCTGCGATTTGTGTCGCGATGGCAAAGACGGCCCGCTCCGTTCATCCCTCCGCCCGCTACGTGTATTCCTTCAAGATGGACGGACGACAACGAACCATCCTGCACCCGTATGCCCGGGCATCAGACACGCGACATCTCACACAGAGACACGGGCGGGTTGGGTACTATGCTCCCTGGCGTACGGATCTCGAACCGTTGACCAAAATGGGTGTCGAGGTCACGACATTTGATCCCAACTCGATGTTTGAGCAGATGTCGGGCGATGATCGATAGGGTCAAGCCGATGAGCGATTAACATGCGGCCCGATCCCGTGGTATACTCACGATTTCACGCATGAGCAATCAGTTAGAGCGTTCACTTTGGAAGAGAGGACACCATGATCGGCAGCAAGTTGGCCCACTACACGATCGAGGAGAAACTCGGCGGTGGGGGGATGGGCGTCGTGTACCGGGCGAAGGACACCAAACTCCGCAGGCAGGTGGCGCTCAAGGTCCTCCACAAGGATCGCGCCGTCTCGGAGGAGGCCCGCAAGCGCTTTTTGAACGAGGCGCTCATGGCCGCCGCGCTCCATCATCCCAACATCTGCACCGTCTACGATTTTGGCGAGGAAGAAGGGCTCTCCTATATTTCCATGGCCTATATACCGGGCCGGAGTATCGCGGACATTGTCAGCGAGGGGCCCCTGGCCGTTGACCGCGCGCTCAAGATTGCCGTCCAGATTGCGAATGCGCTCAAAGCGGCGCACAACCACAAGATCATCCACCGTGACATCAAGGGCGCGAACGTGATCGTCGGCGACGACGGCCGTGTGACCATTCTGGATTTTGGCATCGCGAAGCTCGGCGGTCAGCCGACCCAGACGGGGAAGGGGGAGACACTGGGCACGGTCGCGTACATGTCGCCGGAACAAGCGACGGGTGAGGTCGTCGACCCGCGCACCGATATCTGGTCGCTCGGTGTGTGTCTCTACGAAATGCTTGCCGGCGAGCTGCCGTTCAAGGGCTATCACGACTCGGCCGTCTTCTATCAGATCGTTCATCAGGATGCGCCGTCTTTGTCGGACAAAGGCGTCGAGGTGCCCGCGCTCGTCGAGACGATTATCGAGAAGGCGATGAGCAAACAGCGCGAGCGGCGCTATAAGCGCATCGATGAGATGCTCGACGATCTCGAGCGGGCGGTTGGGGGTGCTGAGGCAAAGCGCGCCGGGGAAGAGCCGTCGATCGCCATCCTCCCCTTTATGAATATGAGTGACGATGCGAAGCAGACCTACTTCTGCGACGGAATTGCCGAGGAGATCATTAATGCGTTGACGCATGTCGGCAAGATCCGTGTCGTGTCGCGGACATCGTCGTTTGCGTTTCGCGACAGCAAGGAGGATGCCCGCAAGATCGGGCGCAAGCTCGGCGTGCAGTCGTTGTTGGAGGGCAGCGTGCAGAAGGCGGGCAACCGGTTGCGCATCACTACACAGCTCGTCGATGTGGCGGACGGGTATCACCTGTGGTCGGAGCGTTTCGATCGTGAGCTCGAGGATGTCTTTGCGATTCAGGACGAGATCGCGCGCAATGTCGTCGATGCCTTGAAGGTCACGTTGACCGATACGGAGAAGGCTGCCCTCGAGAAGGTGCCGACCACCGATATGGAGGCGTACGATTTCTATATTCGGGGGAAGCAGCACTATTATGGAATGGATAAGAAGAGCCTCGATCTGGCCCGGAATCTGTTTACGTCGGCGATCATCCGCGACCCGAACTATGCGCTGGCCTACTGCGGGCTGAGCGATTGTTACTCGATGGTGTTGACGTTTCACGATACCGACAAGGCCAATGTCGAGAACGCGCTGACGGCATCGCGTCGGGCGCTGGAACTCGATGGCGAGCTGGCCGAGGCGCATGCGTCGGTTGGGCTCGCGTTGTCGCTGGGCGGGAAGTATGAGGAGGCGGAAGCGGAGTTTGAGCGGGCGATCGAGCTCGCGCCCAAACTTTTTGAGGCCTATTACTTCTATGCGCGTTCGAGACGGGCTCAGGGAAAGCTCGAGAAGGCCGCGGAGCTTTTCGAGAAGGCGCACGAGGTGAGGCCCGAGGAGTACGAGGCGATTATTCTCGGTGCGGGGACGTATCGAGGACTGGACCGGGATGACGATGTGCGGCGGTGTTTTGAGATTGGGATTGCTGCCGTTGAGAAACACCTGGAGCATCACCCCAAGGAGGCCCGGGGGTGGTATTTTGGGGCGCATGCGTTGCACGAGCTGGGGGATGTCGACAAGGCGCTCGAGTGGAACGAGAAGGCAATGCAGCTCGCGCCGCGCGATCCGGCGACGTTGTATAACGCGGCGTGTTTGTTTTCTCTGATGGGAAAGATCGACAAGGCGTTTGAGTGTCTCAACCGGGCCGTCGAGCATGGGTTCGCCAACCGGACGTGGACGGAGAACGACCCGGATCTCGATGCGATCCGCAAAGATCCGCGGTATGAGGAATTGTTGAAAGAGATGCCGGAGTGATGTGTTGTTGGGCAGGATGTGGCGCCGTTCTCAAGCATAACATGTGGAGGTTCGATAACCATGGAGCTTAAAAAGGGAGAGTATCAGGCGGCGCTCAGGATGCTCACCGGTGCGGACGATGCCCTGCTCCACGCGATTACCGACTGTCGTAGGGAAGAGGATAACAGAAAGATCGGTCGCAGCCTCGAGGACCTGGAAAGACTTCTCAAACAGGCGAAGAGGCAGCTGCGGCTGGATTAGAAGCGAACCATTTTACCCGCCCGTACTCGACGCCGCTGCTTGATGACCCGGTGGTGTGATGCGCCACTCCAGCCCCGTGTCACGCTCCAGCAACCCCTCCTCAAGCATGGGTTTCCGGGCTCTGGCTCTCAAACGACTCTCACTTGAGAAAAACCAACTTGCGCGTCTGCGTGAAGGTCCCCGCTTCCAGCCGGTAGAAGTACACGCCACTCGCCACGCGCTGGCCGCCATTGTCTTTTCCATCCCAGATGGTCGTGTGCCCACCCTTTGTTTTCGGTCCGTTCAGGAGTGTGCGGACGAGCCGGCCGCGGGTGTCGTAGATGGCCAGCCGCGCGTCAGTCGCAGCTTCGAGTGAATAACGGATCGATGTTATCGGGTTGAACGGATTCGGCGTGTTCTGTGCGAGCGCGTTGACCGCTTTGGGCGGAGCATCCGGCACGCCGGTGATCGTCGCCGGTTCGAGTAACGAGTAATCGCTCACGTTCTCGTGCACGTCGGTCGCGCACACCTTGTAGTAGAACCCACCGTCCCATCGCCATCCGTCATCGAAGAACTCGGGGGTAACCGATGTGCCGATCAGGTTGCCGCTTGATGGCACAAAACCCGGGTCGGTCCCGCGGTGTACGCGGTATCCCCACAGGTCGGACTCACCGTTGGCGTCCCAGGTGAGATCGAGTCCTTCTGCTTCGGTCTGGACGCCCGCGAGATTCTGCGGAGCTCCGGGCGGTAAGTCATCGATCGATCGGGAGCTGTCCATCGCGGAGACGTAGTACGGCATCGGTGCCGTGTCGAGATGCGCGATCACCTGGAAGTAGTGGAAATCGTCGTTGACCGATGTCGAGTCGAAGAGCGTCCCAACCGTCATCGCGTATCCGGGGAATGCGTACGCGGGCTGTGTGCCCACGAGTTCCCAGAAGATCGTCCCGGACGCGCTTTCTTCGTGTCTGAAAACACGTTCGGTTTTGGTGGCGGCCGTCCTGGAGGGCTCCATGACCGCGGGGTTGAAGAGTACCGCGGCGCCGCTTTCGAGCAGGGAAGCGGCGGAATGGATATCGATGGCCCGCCATACCGTGTATTCGGAGATCGCCAGACCCTGTGCGATGGCATCGAGCGGACAGGCCCACCATTTGAGGTGAACGAACCCGCCCTGGTCACCGAAGACATCCTCGATCGACTCGAACGCCGGCACGTTGATCGCGAGCAGATTCCATGTGGTGTTGTCGGTCTCGTCGAACTCGGCGACCTGATCGAGATCGTCGGCGATCACACCCAAATAGGCATCGCCAGGGAGCACATCGGAGGTGAGCGTTGCCACAATCGCCCGGGTCGTGTCACTGGCGGCGTCGAGGGTATCGATCACAAAACTGCCGAGGAACACATCCGCCATCGTGATCACGCTGTCCGCCGAGAGCCACAGAGATGTACGAAATGCGGAACACCCCTGACCCCAGTTGTCGACGGTCACCGAGCAGGTGAACGCTAGCGATGCATTTGTGATCTCCGGCGGGCTTACAAGGGACGGCTCGAGCGAGGGTGCCGCCAGGGGTGCTGCGTAACGTTGTCCTTGTACGCCATAGGAATCCGGGTCGGCACCGTCACCCTCCCACACCACAACCTCCTGTCCCCCAATTGCGACGCGGGGGACCTGTTGGGCCCCCACGGTGGTCGTGTTTACGAGGAACTCCGTGCCGACTGGCGTGCCGTCTGCCTTGAAACGCTGTTCATAGATACCCATCCCGTCACCATCCTGGGCCAGGCTGTTCCATACAATCGTGAACGCATCGAGACCGTCGACGGCCACTCGAGAACTGGCCTGCAGCGAGTTCCAGTATGTGTTCACCTGAAACTCGGATCCCAGCTTCGCATCGCCAGTGGAAAAGCGTTGCGCGAAGACCCCCTGACCCGATCCGTCCTGCAGCTCGCTCGTCCACGTGATGATGTAGATGTCCGTTGATTGAATGGCGATGTCCGGAGCATATTGGCTATTCAGCGTAAACGTGTTGACCAGAAACTCGGCACCGCCCGAACCCGCCCACGTAAAACGCCGGGCGTAGATACCGTTGCCGCTGCCATCCTGGCCGTTGCTCGTCCAGGCGACGATGATGTCCTTGTTCGAGTCAAGAGCCACCCCGGGCCGGTTCTGGGCGCCCGTCGTGTAGACATTGACCTGGAATGCGCTGCCAATCGTCGTGCACGTATTGTCGAACCGCTGCGCGTACACTTCGCCTCCCTCCTCGAAGGCGACGACGAACGCACCATCGTCGGCCATTGCTATCGCGGGGCGTCTTTCAGAAGATGTTGGGCCCGGATCGATTTGCTGGGCCGCCGCCACCGGTGTCCCCGTGGCATCGTAACAACGAACCCAGAGCTCGTTGAGGGTGGCCGGGTTTAGCTCCCAGGCCACGATGAACCCTCCGCCGGGTCGGAGAACAACGACCGGGAGAACCTCGTCGTCGGCGGTGGCTGCAACCGTGATCTCGCCGCCCAGTTTGTTGGCGGATGCATCAAAGCGCTGTGCGAGAATATCTCCGCCGCCGCCCGTGGGATCGCTGCGCCACACGACGACGAAGGCTCCAAAGGGGTCCATGTCGACATCCACCTGACTCTGGGCACCGGTTGTTGTGGTGTTGATCAGAAACTCGACACCGATGGGGATCTGTGCCGAGACGAGACCGCTCGTCGCGGCGACGAGGATCGCCGTGGTTAGAATGAGAACATGTGTGATGAAAAGAAATGGCCGTGCGCGCATGGTATCCCTCCCTGGTTACCGGGGGGACTAACCAAGCGCAAGGTGCGGAGTCCGTGGGATGTCTGTCCCACCCGAGGTCCCTTTCAGGCCGCCTGGCATATCGGTGGGTCTTGGGTTCCTGGTTTCGGGTTCGAGCCCAGGGGGCGATTGCGGCCTGTGTGACGGTGTTCAGTATACCATGGCTTGGGTTGTTTCTTTCCTCCTGTTCTGAAGTGGTTGTCGCAGTTTACAGCCGCAGTGCTTTGGGTTGACCCGTTGCGCATATGTCCATATTCTGGCGACAGAACAACTTAAGACAATTGATTGCAGTACGATATGTGCCATCGCTGTAGCCGCGGAGTGTGTGCGGGTGGTTGTTGAAGGAAATGCCGGACGGGATGTGTTGTTGGGCTGGATGTGTCGCTGTTCTCAAGCATGACACGGGGATCCTCTCCTCAGAGGAATACTTGCGGCGTGTCTTGCGCTTGATCACTCGGACGGTGCTCTCGGGGTCGGTTCGCTTCGGCGTGGGCCACTCCTTTCGTGGTATGATGATACCTTAGAGTGTCCACTAATTTTGGGCTTGATTGTGTCTCACTGATGCTGACACGAAACAAATGCCGATTTCATGGGAGCGTTCGTCAATGGTCCGGATCGCCCGCATATGTGTAGCCGCCCTGTACGCGATGGGCGCGGTCAACACGAGTGTCGTGTGGCTCTCGCATGATGTGTTTCACTTGATCGAGAGCGCCGCACCCGCGCCGGCCTTGCCCAGTCACGATTCGGATGTCCACGACAACGCGTCGGCTAATGCGCACGGCCGCAGCGAGCATGAATATTCGCACGAGGTGGATGGCCACACGAACGGCGCCGATAGTGCGCGGGATCGTTCTGGCGTTCACTCCCACCCGGGCGTTTACTCCCACCGACACGCGGACGACACAACCGATCACCATCACGCGACGATCATCGATCGCTTCCTCGCCGCAGAAGAGAACCACGATAGCCACGATAACGAGCAGGCGACCGTGCCGGGCGCGAGTGGACTGGATCTCCATGCTATTGGGGTTGTCCATTCAGGAGCCAAGCCTATGCTCGCAGGTCGAAATCCAGGACCTGCAGCCGAGCTTGTTGCCGGTGAATTAATTTGCCCGAATACGCCACCTCCCAGGGCTTAGCCCACGTACTGATCATTCAACAGCAAAACATTGTGTGTCTGTGATTTCTCGCCAAGGGTGACGCACGTCACTGTTGGCGTATATCCACAGAGAGGAGTTCTCATGCGCGTATCCTATACGATTGCTCTGTTATTCATGTGCGTTGGGATCATGCCGCTGCAGGCGTGGGCGGGCCAGGATAATGGAGAAACAAATCCGGATTCAACAACATCGCGGGTTAGTAAGGTCATCTGGGTGATGGATCCCATCGTCATCGAAGGCCGTCGCGACGATCTGGTTGGTATCTCGATTTCCGCGTCCGAGGGCCGCGTCGGCATTGCCGACCTTCGGCTGCGCCCGATGCTGCGGGCTGGAGAGTTACTGGAGGCCGTACCCGGCATGATCATGACGCAACACAGCGGGGGTGGAAAAGCCAATCAGATGTTCGTCCGAGGATTCAATCTCGACCACGGCACGGATTTCAATACCGTAGTATCGGGAATGCCCGTCAACATGCCGACTCATGGCCACGGCCAGGGTTACACGGATATCAACTTTGTGATACCCGAGCTCGTCGATCATCTGAAGTTCAGGAAGGGTACTTACTACGCGGATATCGGCGACTTCAGCAGCGCCGGCTCGGCAACTTTCGAACTGGTTCGCGAAGTCCCCGAATCGTTCTTGCGTTTCGTCGGAGGCGAGTTCAACTACCTGCGAGGAGTGGGCGCGGCATCGGGCCGGGCGGGAGCAGGCACCTGGCTGATTGGCGGCGAGATGCATACCTACGACGGTCCGTGGACACTTCCCGAGGATCTGCAGAGAGTCAGTGGTCTCGCCCGATACTCGTGGACTTCGGGCGTAAACGAGATGTCATTTCTGGCGCTCGGCTACGCCGCCAAGTGGGATGCAACCGACCAGATTCCACTCCGGTCGGTGGAAGACGGCTTGATTTCGCGGTTTGGACACATCGATCCGACGGTGGGCGGCGAAACCAATCGCTACAGTCTTTCCTTCGACTGGAACCGCAACACCGGCGAAACGCGCCACCGCGCTACCGTGTACGGTTTCTATTACGATCTTGATCTCTGGTCGAACTTCACGTACCTGCTCGTGGACTCAGTGAACGGCGACCAGTTCGAGCAGTTCGACGAACGATTCTGCGTGGGCGGCTCGTACGATATAACCCTGCTGTCAGGGTGGTTTGGTGCGGCGCAAGAACTCACGCTCGGTGTGCAGTCGCGAACGGACTTCATCCAGAAGGTTGGTCTGTACAATACTCGTGAACGGCAGAGGCTGAGCACAGTTCGCGAAGACGAAGTCACGGAAACGGGGACCGGTGTGTACGCCACCCTCGATTCCCGATGGACGCGATGGTTCCGGTCAAACCTGGGGCTTCGCGGCGACTACTACCATTTCGACGTGACGAGCGATTTTGGACCCAACTCGGGTACGGCATCGGATGCCCAGATAAGCCCGAAGCTCGCACTGACGTTCGGGCCGTTTGCCCGCACGGAGCTCTATGCGAACGCCGGTCTGGGGTTTCATACCAACGACGCGCGCGGTACGACGATCACGATTGACCCGGTGAGCGGCGATCCGGTCGACCCCGTCGATCCGATCGTGGAGTCGCGCGGTGCGGAATTCGGGGTCCGCACGAACCCCGTGAGCAACTACCGGATGACGCTGGCCGTGTGGGGGCTCGAGCTCGACTCAGAGCTGCTCTACGTTGGCGATGCCGGGAACACCGAACCGAGCGACCCCAGCCGGCGCTATGGCATCGAATGGAACAACTATTTCGAGCCCCGGAATTGGCTCGCGATCGACTTCGACTACGCGTACAGCCACGCACGGTTCGTCGACGTCGCGGCTGGCGAGGACTACATACCTGGCGCACTCGAGCATGTCGTCGCAGCCGGTTTGACGGTCAAGCCGTTGGGGAGCAGCGGCTGGTTCGGGTCTGCGCGGCTACGCTACTTCGCCGACTATCCGCTGATAGAGGACAATTCCCAACGCGCCGGCAGCACGACGATCGTGAACCTGGGGTTGGGCTATCAAGTCGGCAGAGCACGCATCGGACTGCTCCTGTTCAACCTGTTCGACGCGGAAGACAGCGACATCGAGTACTTTTACGCGTCTCGGCTGCCGGGTGAGCCGGTCGACGGGCTTGATGACAGACATTTCCATCCAGTGGAGTCGAGGATGCTACGGGCGGGTGTAACCGTCGGATTCTGAGAAAGACGTGCCTCTGGGCAGGTCAAGCTGCCAACTGCTCAAGTTGTTGTATCCGTGTGACTTGACTTTGACTGAGTTCGATTAGAGGGGTTCGAGCGCTGTTCCGTCGGGCATACGTCGTTGCGGCGAGGACCGTGACGAGTGCCGGCACTCGAGACGGCGCGGGGTGCGGATCCGGCTGCGACCACGGAAAACGATAGACGACGAGTGCGCTTGCGATGGCAGCGGCGGTTGAAAGTAGGAGCGTTAGCCAGGGGGAGGAAGTTTCGATGTTCGGGAGAACATAGAGCGAGGCGGCCGGCAGCAGAACCAGACCGAACAGTGCTAGATGCACCGCGTGGAGACGAGATACTGGCAACTCGGTTTCTCGAGTCATGGACTAAATTCCTCCGCCATGGGAAAGACGCCGCGCGGAACCTCGGGCCGAATACCGTTTACCGACATGATTGACCGGTTTCACTATATCGAAGTTGCACTACATTGGCACTAAACAGTCTAGCCAAGGACAAAAAACCCGTCAAATCGGGCCTCTCGAGACGGTCGTTTTTTACGGGGTTTTATGAACGCTTTCACGGCCAACCAATGGTATACACTTGCAAACGTGACTCGCAGCGGCCGGCGGAGCCGCTAGTCTGTATCATGCACAGTCGAGTCAACGCGACCTGTTCCTTGTGGACATTTGTCCTCCGTGTAGCTAATCTCGTTTCAATACGTTATGTCTGCCGGGCAGGTGGACGCTAATCGACTTATCAGTTAGCAGCATAGGGAATAGTGCCGGAGTGGCGGAATGGTAGACGCAGCGGACTTAAAATCCGCTGGGGCTATAAG
>CBDVBZ010000091.1:0-14920 GCA_965372355.1 uncultured bacterium
GCTCCTTCACCCGATGCCGCTTGAGACAACATCCCCAAGACCCGGGTCGCCTAACTATTCTTATACTGCACTCCCAGTCTGGGAGTACGCTCGATAACTGCTTATGCTGCAAACACCAACAATCATAACCGCCACAATAACAACGGGTTGCGTCTTGGCACTCCCACCGGTGGGAGTGCTTATGTCGCGAAGTTGCTGCATATGCTACTTATTGCTGCAAGCCGCTCGACCTATGTGTCGAGCGGGCTTCTGACTCCTAACCCCCCACGGTTGAGGACGTGAGTGTAGATCATGGTGGTGCTGACGTTCCGGTGTCCCAGGAGTTCCTGGATGGTCCGGATGTCCATACCTGATTCCAGGAGATGCGTGGCAAACGAATGACGGAGGGTGTGGCAGGATGCCCGCTTGGCGATCCCTGCTTGTTGGACGGCCTGCCGGACGGCACGCTGCAAGGCCGTGGGGTGCCGGTGATGCCGGCGCAGCTCCCCGGTCCGTCGATCCGCGTGGTGCCTTCTGGATGGGAAGATCCACTGCCAGGCCCACTCCGACGCCGCACGGTGCGATTTGCGCTCGTACGCGCCCGGCAGCTCGACACGTCCCATTCCCGCACGAAGATCCCGCCGGTGCAAACGACGCACACACTCGAGATGTCCCCGGAGTTCCTCCGCCAACGAATCCGGCAACACGGTCCCGCGATCCTTGCCTCCCTTCCCGTCCCGGATAACAATTTCCCGCCGCTTGAAATCCACATCCTTCACGCGAAGCCCGCAACACTCCGACACCCTCAACCCCGAACCGTACAGAAGAGACGCCATGAGCCAGGACGTTCCATCGAGGCACGCGAGCAACGCGTGCGCTTCCTCGCGCGTCAGCACAACAGGCAGCCGCGCGGGACGCTTGGCCAGCTGGATACCCTCGATCCAGCCGACCCGCTCTCCGAGAACATCCCGGTAGAGAAACAACAGCGCGCTTAGCGCCTGGTTCTGGGTGGATGCGGATACGTTGCGCTCCGTGGCGAGCCACGAGACAAACGTGCGGATCTCGTCGGCGCCCATCTTGCGGGGATGACGCTTGCCGTGAAACACGACAAACCGGCGAACCCAGCCGATATACGTTTTCTCTGTCCTGGGACTGTAGTGTCTTGCGCGGATGGCTTCTCGGACGGCCTCGAGCAGCCGCGGAGATGGCCTCGAAGGGACAATCTTGTATAGACGGGGGCGCTCGCGAACAATCGTCGTATCCGCCCACGACCCCGGCGCCTGTGTAAAACCCACGATCACATCCACATCTCACTCCCCCGTTTTCAGGCCACAGCGTGGGGTGCCATGTGGGATTATACTAGTAATATCATACGCGTGTCAACAAGCCGCAAGCCCAGTGTTAACCAAAACATGCACTGAAGAAAAGGGGGCTGCGATGCCCCGAGACATCGAAGCCTCTCCCAAGAGACGGGAGAGGCTTCGATGTATTTGTGGGCCCACCACGATTTGAACCTGGGACCGACCGGTTATGAGCCGGTGGCTCTAACCACTGAGCTATGGGCCCTTTCGTTGGGCATCCTATCACGCGGGCGCCAAGCTCGGCCAGTGCTATACGATCTCGGTGTATCCTTTCAGTTTCCGGGCTCGGCTCGGGTGCTGCAGCTTCTTTAGCGCCTTCGCCTCGATCTGACGCACACGCTCGCGGGTCACATTGAATATCGTGCCCACTTCCTCGAGTGTGCGCGGTGTCCCGTCACCCAGTCCGAAACGCAACCGGATCACTTTCTCCTCGCGACGTGTCAGCGTCGAGAGCACCTTGGTCAGCTGCTCACGCAGCATCGCGTGCGCCGCCGTCTGCGCCGGCGAGGCCGCACCGGTGTCCTCGATAAAATCCGACAGATTGCTGTCCTCGTCCTCGCCGATCGGCCGGTCGAGCGAGATCGGTTCCATACTGGCCTTCATCACGCTCTTCACCTTGTCGACCGGGTAGGCGAGCTTCTTGGCGACTTCCTCGGGGGTGGGATCGCGCCCGTTCTCCTGGACGAGTTTCCGCGCCGTGCGTGACACCTTGTTGATCGCCTCGATCATATGCACGGGTACTCGGATCGTCCGCGCCTGATCGGCGATCGCTCGGGTGATCGCCTGCCGAATCCACCACGTCGCGTACGTACTGAACTTGTATCCCTTTCGATAATCGAACTTGTCTACGGCGCGCATCAGGCCACTGTTTCCCTCCTGGATCAGATCCAGAAACTCGAGACCGCGGTTTGTGTAACGCTTCGCGATCGCGATCACGAGCCGCACGTTGGCCTCGATCATTTCCCGCTTGGCCTTCTCGCGCTGGTGCTCACCCTGATCGATCGTGTAAACGAGCTGGTCCATTTCGGACGTCGTCACATTCTCCACTTTTTCGATCTTGCTGAGCTCCCGCTTCAGCGCCTTCATCTTCTTCTGGAAGTCCTCCAGAACATCCTGGGACCACGGTCCCTTGCCGTTGACCCGGATGCTGCGCTTGCGCTTGAAGCCCTTCATCTTGGTGATCGTCTTGCGCAGCTCCTCATAGTGCATACCGATAAACTGCTCGTATTCCGTGAACTTCGACCGATGCTCGACGATTTCCTCGAGCCGCTCGCGGATCATACCCACGATGACCTCGAGCTTCTTCGGATTGAGTTGAAGCTTCAAATACTCATCAAACAGCTTGCCCTGCCGGAGATCAATCGACCGCTGCAGCTTCGGGAGCTTGGAGGCGTTCTTCCTGAGTCGGGCCTTTTTCTGAAGCTCGACGATCTCCTTGCGCAGCTGGCCGATCCGCCGGATCGGCCGGAAGCGCGCCTGCAGCTCTTTCTTCCCCGTGTAGTGGGGGTGCAACGCGCCCGCTTCCACCTGGACAAGGTCATCGAGCCGCATTTCCTCCTTCTCGACCAGCTTGGAAAGCCGCTGGAGTTCCTTGATCGAGCCATCCATCGAAAAGACGGCCCTCGCGACCCTGAGCTGGCCATCCTCGATCCGCTTGGCGAGTTCGACCTCACCCTCGCGGTCGAGCAGAGGCACCTTGCCCATCTCCCGCAGGTACATCCGGACGGGGTCGTCGTACCGGATGACCGTTTTCATCATTTCTTCCTGCTTGGCCTCCTCCTTCTCCTCCCGGCGCTTCTTGGCCTCGATCTTGAGCCGCGCCTTCTCAGGGGAATCGAAGAAATCGATCTTCTCCTCACTGAGCCGATCGTACAGGGCCACGATATCCTCAGGACTGAAGTCGTTCCCGACCAAGGCGTCGATTTCGTGATTTAGGATAAACCCCTTGTCGTCCGCCACCCGGCGTATGTCTTCCAATACGTCTTCAAACTTATCCATCAAACACCTCGTTCAGAGTCATCAAAGTTCCATCAAAGCCTGTTTGAGCATCTCGAACTGCTTGGCGACCGCGATCGCCTCATCGCTGTCCTCCGGCAATACCTTCAGCTTCTCGCTCAGTGCACTGAGTTCGTCGCGGATCTGGAGTTCTTTGACCCGCCGCACGGTGTCCTTGAGAAGTATGTCTGGATCGCCAGGGGGTATCGGAATGAGAGATATCTCTGCCGCAAGCCCTTCTAATCCCGCAGCTTCCGCCTGTTTCTGAAATGCTTTGCTCCTTATATCAATATGGTTTTCCCAGGCCGAGTCAAGGAGTTTGTAAAGCCTGCGACAAGGTTCCTGGGAAAAATCGTCCGGGTCGAGTTTCTCTCGAGCCGCTGCTGCTTCGGGGCCACCCTGAAGCAGCAAACGGAGCAAATTCTTCTCCAACCGCGTCCGTTTTAGCGCCTCGGGCGACGGTTCCGGCTCCCGGCGTTGGGTCTCAGTGGCTCCTCGAGGTGTACGCCATCTAGGGAAGCTCTCGGGGTCGATCCCGAGAACCCTTGCGGCCTCCTGGGCCAGGACCTCGTAGCGGAGCCGGTCGGGCGAGGCTCCAAAACCGGCGGATATACGCTGCACGACCGCCTCCTTCTCACGCGGTGAGGCAGCCCTACCTTTCATAATATAGTCGAGATATTCGAAATATTCCAACGGCGCCGCAATTTTTCCGGCAAATCCTTCCCGCCCCAGCTGTCGAACGGCGGAATCCGGGTCCATACCATCACTTAGCTCCACAACCTTGACATTGAGGCCGGCGGCAAGAAATACCGAGCCCGCCGCCAGAGCGGAGTCGATGCCGGCCGGATCGGCATCGGGCACCAGGATGACGTCCCGGGTGAGACGCCGCAGGAGTCCCGCGTGCTCCTGGGTGATCGCCGTCCCGCAGCTGGCAACCGCGTTGCAGAATCCATTCGCGTGGAGACTGATGCAATCCGTGTAACCCTCCACCAGAATGACGGTCCGCTCGCTGCGGATCGTGGACCGGGCATGGTTGACCCCGTAGAGGATCCGGCGTTTGGAGTAGATGGGGCTCTCGATCGAGTTGAGATACTTGGGCTCGAGGGCCTTATCCAGCGTCCGGGCTCCAAAGGCCACGAACCGCCCCGAAAGCGTCGATATCGGGAACATGAGACGCTTTCTGAAGTAGTCGTAGTATCCCCTTCTCTTGTCGCTGGATGCGATCAGCTTGAGTTGTCTCATCGGCTCGATCGGGGCGGATTTCTTGCGGGCGGCCTGGTAGAACCGATCCCAGGCCTCCCCGGCGTAGCCCAGCTGGAAGGTCTCCCACATCGCCTCCGGGATCCCTCTTTGTTTGAGGTACAGCCGGGCCACCGCGCCGGTCTCCTTGCCCATCAGGTTGCGATGGTACCAGCGCGCGGCAAAATCGGTGATGCGGTAGAGCGGCTCGTTCTTGGACGTGTCGCTGTCGCTTTGGGGGGCGGTGGCGACTTCGATGCCGTACGGCTTGCCGAGCGCGCGGACGGCATCCGGAAAGGCAACCCCTTCGATCTCCATGATGAACGAGAACACGTTGCCACCACGTCCACAGCCAAAGCAGTGGAAGATCTGTTTGTCAGGACTGACGACAAAGCTCGGCGTCTTCTCATCGTGAAACGGGCACAGCGCCTTGTAGTTGACGCCGGCGCGTTTGAGATCGACAAAACGCCCGACGACATCGACGATGTCGGCGCGGTCACGGATCTCATCTATGGTTGATTGGGGAATCTGCACGATGCTCCTTGAGGCTGGTTCTGCCTGTCCTGGATGGACTGACGGCCAGAGGCCGCAGCAGAACCAGCGAACCTAGCCTAGCGCCTGACGGCCTATGGCCGCAGCCTGTCCTGGAAGAGCCGAACCGGCCAACACTGGCTCACCATTGAGGCTACCGCAACTCTACGATCGATACGCCTCGTCCACCCTCGCCGAGACCACCGGCGCGCACCGATTGTACACGAGAATCCTCACGCAGATGCGACTGAATCGCCTGCAGGAGGATCTCCTCGCCGACGCCGTGAATGATCGTCACCTCGCTCAAACCGTTCAGCACCGCACGGTCGATAAAGAGATCCACATCGGCGAGTGCCTCCTCGCGATCCTTCCCGCGGACATCGATTGTCGTGCCGCGAAGTGGCTCGACATGGATATCGACACCAACGCTCTCCGCCTCATCCGCATCACCACGTGTTCTGTAGAGATTGTCCTTCTTGACGTTGATCTTCTTTCCCCTGATTTCGACGGTCACCTCATCGCGCCTTACCTCGACCACCAGGCCGCTCGGCTCGCCATTGGGGTTGAGCGAAACGCAGTCACCAAGCGAGATATCCCGCTCCGGCTCAACCCGCCGGGGCTCTTCCCTCTGCCGGGCGGTATCGAGCAATCGGCCCAACCGCTCGTGTGCGTCCCGCACCGTTTGCCGGGCCGCGTTTGTTTCACGGATCTCTTTTACGATCGCCTCGATCTCTTTGCGGGCGCGAAGGAGTATGTCTTCCGCTTCCTTCTTTGCCCGCGCCTTGTGATCGCTCTTGTGTTCGCGGATATCACGCTCCTGTTTATCGTACGACGCAATCAATCGCCGGAGCTCCGCCGATTGACTCTCGACCGTGCCGCGTTCGCGCTCCAGGGCGAGACGCTCGGACTCAAGCTCGCTGAGGAGCGCCTCCAGGCGAAACGCATCCTCGCCAATCATCGACTGGGCGTGCCGGATGACCGGTCCAAAAAACTCGAGCCTCCGCGCCGTCTCCAAGCCTCGGCTTCGCCCGGCCGTGCCCTGCAACAGCCGGTAGAGTGGCTGGTCGTTGTCATCGTCAAATACCATCGATGCGTTCTCGACACCATCGGTCCTGAGCGCAAAGGACTTGACCTTGCCGTAATGCGTTGTCGCAACCACGGCCGATGAACGACTCAGGAGGTGTTCGAGCGCGGCGATGGCCAGGGCCGATCCTTCGTCCGGATCGGTGCCGTCACCAATCTCATCGATCAGACAGAGCGTTTGCTCGTTTGCCTCGCGGCACATCGAATCGAGATGGTGCAGGTGCGATGTAAACGTGCTCAGCGACGACGATATCGATTGCTCGTCACCGATATCGGCAAGAACCCTGTCGAAAACGCCAAGCGCCGTTCCTTCCGCGCAAGGGATCGGCAAACCACACTGAAACATCAACGTGAGCAAACCAACCGTTTTTAGCGTGACCGTCTTGCCACCGGCGTTGGGTCCGGTGATCACCATCACGCGCGAGCCCACATCGAGATGAAAATCGAGCGGCACCAGCGACTCCTTGCGATCCGCGTCGCGCAGCGAAAGCTCGAGCAACGGGTGTCGCGCGGTGACGATCCGAATATCACCGTCCTGCGACGCGTCGGGAATCGTGCACGACAACTCGCGTGAGAAATCCGCGATCGCGTTCAGCGCATCGAGCCGCTCCCAAAGATCCATGTTGGCGAGGAGTTCGTCACCCACCTCGACGACGGCCGTGCTGAGTTCGGCCAGGATACGCGCCTGCTCCGCACGCTCGTCGATAAGGAGCGTCTCGAGCGCGTTGTTGCGCTCGACCAGCGAGAACGGCTCGAAGTAGAGCGACTCCCCGGAGTGCGAGGTCGAGTGAACGATCCCCTCCTTGCCGCGGCATTTCTCCCTGGGAACGAGCAGGAGATACCGACTCCCGGTGAACGTCGCGTACTCGGAGCCACCGAACGATTTGGCAAGCCCGTCGGTGTGACGCCTGATCCCGGTCTTCGCCCGCCCGATCTGCCTTCGCAGACCGGCGAGCTTGCGGCTCGCCTTGTCCCGTATCGACCCATCTCGCTCGAGACAACGCTCGATGGCATCGATAAGCTCTCCGTGCACCGTCATCCGCATTACGATACCGGAGAGTCTTGGGTACCGCTCGTCGAGCTCGCGAAACCTGCGTTGGAGATCCTGTACCGACCGCTCCGCAGCCGCAATCGCGATCAGGGCCTCGGGTGAAACGGTCTCCCGTGTGTCACGTGCGCTCGATACCCAGCGCCCGACCGATGTATCGACCATCGGGATCCGGCCGGTGTCTTCGTGGCAATCACAGATCTCACGGACGTCGTCGATACGCTCCGCGATCATCGCCCGATCCGATGTCGGTCTTACGCGTCGAATCGCCTCTCGCGCCCCCTCGTTCGAGCACTTGGCGGCGATGTGCCCGAGCACATCCTGCAGCTCCAGTGCCTCGATGGCATGCTCGAAGGCGCCCGGCGTGGGTCTGTCTGGGTGTTTGTTGGTCATCTGTGCGCTCGCTGCATCGTGTGTAAGGGCTGAACCCTTCCAGGGCAGGCTGTGCGCCCGCAGGGTCGTTAGCCTGTCTCGTGAGGGCCCCGGCAAGGCATGTAACCGCACCTGGTGCATGGGTTGAACTGCGCCCAAAGGGCGTCAGCTCCAACAAGGATATTTAGCCGCGCCCGCAGGGTCGCGGCTAAACACTCTTACTATTCTTGAAGAAATCCTCGAACTGTTTGCCCTTCGCGCCGTGGGCGGCCACCCAGTCGTATACCTGCCCGGCGATCGGTCTGAGGAAAAGGACCATGGAGGACTTGGCCACATCCTTGCGGAACTCCTGAGGCACCGGCACCTCCAGTGTGATCGCGATCAACAGGCTCGCAACGAGCATTCCCATCAGAAGACCGAGCATTGCCCCCGTAAAACGATCGATGACCCGGAGGATGGTCATCTTTATAACCTTGCCGACCGCCACGGCCACCAGACGGGAGAGCAGGATGCCCACAATAACGAGGGCGATGAAGGCCAACACGAGGGCCAGCGAATACGAGGCGTCCAGGCGGGCTTCGAGGAACTCGGCGAGAGTACCCGCCAGAACGGTGGCGGCAACAAACGAAAGGATGATTCCCGCCAGCTCGACCGCCTGCTCCACAAAACCCTTGGCAAAACCCACGCCGGCACTAAAGACGAGCAGTCCGAACAACACCACGTTGACAATAGCGGCCGTATCCATTCAGTCCTCTACCCGATCAGCGTTTTCTTGACGAGGCCGGAGACGGTCGAGCCGTCGGCTTGGCCGCCTACAGCAGCCATCACCGCCTTCATGACCTTGCCCATGTCCTTCGGGCCCTGAGCGCCCGTCTCTTCGATCTTCTCTTTGACAATAGACAGGAGCTGCGCTTCGTCGAGCTGCGCCGGCATGTATGACATCGCGACGGAGTACTCGAACGCTTCCTTCTCGGCGAGATCTTCCCGTCCCAACTGCTCGGCCTGTTCCTTCGCCTCCTTGCACTTCTTGGCGTAGGAGGCTACGATCTTCTGCTCTTCTTCTTCTGACAGCTCTTCGAGGGCCGCGATCTGGGCGTTCTTGAGTTCGGCACGAAGCATGCGGATGACGCTCAGTCTGGGCTTATCGCCCGATTTCATTGCGCCCTTCATATCTGTGGTCAGTTTTTCCGATATCATGGGTAACCTTCCTCGTTCGGCATGCGTTACGAGAGATGGTAGGCCAAAGGTTACAGGCTGTCAATTGAGTTGCCCCGGACCTCAAGCCTCTTCGTCGCCCCACACACCGACAAGGCCCGTGAGCGCCGCGGCCGCCGTTTCAGAGCGAAGCCGATGGGTGGAGACCGATACCGGCTCACACCCCAACGAGTCGAGACGGCCCCGCTCATCGGGAGTCAGACCGCCTTCCGGCCCGACAACGATCATGATCGGCCGCGGCCGTGGATGAATATCCATTGCCGGCGCATCGGCGTCGGCCACGAGAACCGACGATGATCGCGACGCCTCATCGAGCAACGCATCGAATGCAATCGCCTCGTCGACGTGCGGCAGGAACGACCGGAACGACTGCTTCATCGCAGACATCGCGATCCGGCGCAGACGGTCGAGATACTGCCGCGTGTAGGCCTTGACGTGCGATTTGTCCGCGACAAAGGGGAGAAAGCGTGTAACACCGAGCTCGGTACACTGTTTGACGGCGTGCTCGAAGGCGTCCTTCTTGAGGCAGGCAAGCGCCAGGATCACAGGCTGCTCATCCGCTCGATCCTCGACTTTGTGGTCGATCCGCAAACGGGTCAGACGCCTCTCTACAGCATCGATCTTACACGCGACGATCATCCCCCGCCCGTTGGTCACGAAGACCTCGTCCCCCGCCGATACCCGTAGCACGCGGCTCAAATGATGATGCTCGTCGCCGGTGAGATCGACGGACCGTGAGTCGTGATCCAGATCTGGAGCGTGTAGGAGAAAGTCGTGAGAAGGTTCGCGGCGCATGGCGGCGCTATCAATCAGATCCCGGTGGTGGCAGCTTTTCGGCCAGCGTTTTGTCGAGGTCCTTGAGGAGCTGCTTCTCGGCGGACGATACCTTCGTGGGCACCCACGCATACACGCGCACGAGTTGGTCCCCCGTGCCGTAGCTGTTCAGCCTGGGTATGCCCTTGCTCTTTAGACGAAATATCTTGTGGGACGGGGTTCCTGCGGGGACCCGCAGGAGCACCTTGCCCTCGAGCGTCGGCACTTCGATCTTCGTGCCCGTCACGAGCTGAGTGATCGTCAGCGGCATGTCCATCAGAATATCGTTGCCGTGTCGCTCGAAAATCTCGTGGGGGGCTTCCTCGATGATCACATAGAGACTGCCGCGCGGCCCGCCACGCTCGCCCGCATCACCGTGACCCGACACCGTGATGTAGTTGCCGCTAGCCACGCCTGCGGGGATATGAACGGAGATCGTCTCGGTTCCCTTCTTCGTGCCCGTCCCACCACACGTCCGGCACGGCGTCCTGATGACCCTGCCCTCGCCCCGACAGCGGTGACACTCCGTGACACTGACGAACTGCCCAAAGAGCGACCGTTGAACGTGCTTGACCTGTCCGGTGCCACCGCACGTGTCACACGCCTCCGACTCGGATCCGGCCTCCGCACCCGACCCGTCACACTCCGCACACCGGAGTCTGCTGTTCAACTTGATCTGTTTCTCGACACCGCTGGCCACTTCCTCCAGCGTGAGCTTGATCTTGACCTGGAGGTCGTTGCCGGCCCGCCGGCCTCGGCGCCCGGATGCCCTCGTCCCTCCACCGAACAGATCGCCCAATCCAAACCCGCCGAAATCGCGCATAAAGGCCCTGAGCGCATCCGACAGATCGAAATCGGTCCCATAGCCGAATCCTCCGGCGCCGGCCTGACTCGACACGCCGGCATGACCGTACTGGTCGTACAACGAGCGTTTCTCCGGATCGCGGAGCACCTCGTAGGCTTCCGTGGCCTCCTTGAACTTCTCTTCCGCGTCCTTGTCACCCGGATTTCGGTCGGGATGGTACTTGAGCGCCTGTTTTCGGTAGGCTTTTTTGATCTCGTCAGTCGTAGCGCTACGATCGAGACTCAGAATGTCGTAGTAATCACGTTTGGACATGATACAGAAAACCCCTTTGCGCTATATTCCGTCAAATCCCCGAGGAATATAGCACGCAAAGGGGTTATGCGCAAAGCAGGAAGCCTATTCGCTCATATCCGACAAGTTGGGGGCGTTGTACATCAGCTCGGCGAACCTGTGCATGATCGTCTGCAGCTTCTCCGTGGCCTGCCTGAGCTCGTCCTGGTCGCGATCCTTCGCGTCTTTCACCTTGCTGAGTTCCTCCATCGCCTCTTTGATCTCTGCGAGATCTCCCTTGGTGAACTTCTCCGAGAAGTCGGCGATCGTCTGTTCGGTCGAATAGAGCAGGATCTCAGCCTCGTTGAGTGTCTGGGAGAACTCGCGTTTCTTCTTGTCCTCCTCGACGTATTTCTCGGCGTCGGTGACCATGCGCTCGATCTCGCCCCCAGACAAACCGCTCGCCTGTTTGATCTCGATCTGCTGTTTCTTGCCCGTACCAAGATCCCTAGCGGACACATGCACGATGCCGTTGGCGTCGATGTCGAAGCTCACCTCGATCTGAGGGACACCCCGCGGCGCCGGAGGAATGCCGACGAGATCGAAACGGCCGAGCGTGCGGTTGTCCTTGGACATCTCGCGCTCGCCCTGAAGGACGTGAACACTCACCGCCGGCTGGTTGTCCGTCGCGGTGGAGAAAATCTGACTCTTCTTGGTCGGAATCGTCGTGTTGCGACAAATTAACTTGGTCATCACGCCACCGAGTGTTTCGATGCCCAGCGAAAGCGGCGTGACGTCGAGGAGCAGCACCTCGTCAACTTCACCCGACAGCACGCCGCCCTGAATCGCGGCGCCACGTGAGACGACTTCGTCCGGGTTCACACCCTTGTACGGCTCTTTCTGAAATAAGTTCTTTACTGCTTCTCTCACTGCCGGCATACGTGTGGACCCACCGACGAGCAGAACTGCTTCGATGTCGTTGGTCGTGAGCTTTGCGTCCTGCAAAGCCTTCTTACACGGATCGATCGTAGACTTTACCAAATCTTCCAGTAGTTGTTCCATGGTTGCCCGAGTCAACACCGTTTCGAGGTGCTTGGGCCCGGCTTCGTCCGCGGCAAGGAACGGGAGGTTTATTGTCGTCTCAAGAGCGCTCGAAAGCTCGCACTTCGCCTTCTCCGCCGCATCCTTCACGCGCTGCATTGCCATCTTCTCACCGGAGATGTCAACGCCGCTCTCCTTCTTGAACTGCTCCATGATCCATTTCATGATTTTGCGATCAAAATCGTCGCCACCCAGGTGGGTGTCACCGTTGGTCGCCTTGACCTGATAGACGCCGTCGGTCAGCTCGAGGATCGATATATCGAACGTACCGCCACCGAGGTCAAATACCGCGATGATGCCTGTCTTCTTCTTGTCGAGCCCGTACGCCATCGCGGCGGCTGTGGGCTCGTTGATGATACGCAGGATTTCCAGACCGGCGATCTTACCAGCGTCTTTTGTCGACTGCCTCTGTGCGTCGTTGAAGTACGCTGGGACCGTAACAACGACCTGGTTGATTTCTTCTCCGCTATAGTCCTCGGCAACCTGTTTGAGATTCTGCAGAATCATTGCGGATATTTCTTCGGGACGGAACTGCTGGTCTTTGATCTTGAGGATAATCTCTTCCCTCTTGCCCTTGACCACTTCGTAAGGCATGTACTTGATCTCTTCTTCACACTCTTCCCACTTCGATCCGATGAAGCGCTTGACAGAGTAGATGGTGTGCTCGGGGTTCGTGATCGCCTGTCGCTTGGCGATATGACCAACGAGCCTTTCCCCGTTCTTCGAGAACGCTACGACCGAAGGTGTAGTCCGGTTGCCCTCGGCGTTAGGAATGACTACAGCCTCACCACCCTCAATGATGCTCACGCAGGAATTCGTAGTTCCCAGATCAATCCCGATTACTTTGGACATCCTGCTCTCCCCCAAGTGATTGAAACGTCCTTAACGCATGCAGAATCCAAACAGTTGCCGCTATTTTGCAATTACCACGTTGGCGGGACGGATCACGTTTCCGTCCATCACGTAGCCTTCCTGGATGATTTCGACAACATGGCTTGACTCCACAGTCTCGCTATCAATCTGTGCTACGGCCATGTGATAATTCGGGTCAAAGGGCTGTCCGAGGGCGATCAATTTCCTCACGCCGAACCTCTCGAGGGTGGTAATCAAGTTGTGGTGTATCAGTCTGACACCCTGGACGAATTCGTCGTCCTGGTCGCCTAATGCCGCCATTGCTCGTTCAAAGTCATCGACGACATTGAGGATTTCGATAATCACCTCGGCCCTCGTCTGGTCCCTAAGCAATTCCCATTCCTTACGGGTACGTTTCCGGTAGTTTTCGAACTCGGCCGTCAGCTCCATGCGCCGGTCCGTCATCGCCCTTAGTTTTGCCTCGGTTTCGATGTTTTTCTTGCTGAGCTGAAGGATCACCTCGTTCTTCTCCAGCAGGCGTTGGAGGATCTCCTGTTCGGTGGGTTTTCTTCGACCGGTATCGGCCTCTTCGGGGGATCGCTTGCGTTTCTTCTTCTTGGCGCGCTTCTTACGCCGCGATGCCGGGTCTTCGCCTGGCAGAGTGTCGTCACCCCCCCCGATCCACTCCAGGATCACCTCGTCCGGGTGACCGGATTCATCACCCACACCCGGCACATCGCCCCCGGGCGGCGCGAGTTCGGCATCGCTGGCGTCCGCATCAGCTCCGAGCCGCTCGTCCGTGTCACTATCCTGCCCTCCTGCCGCGCCCGGATCCCGTGCATTGACCGCTCCCTGGCCGACGGCGTCGCGGTCTCGCTCTTGCGGCTCGTCCTGCGACGTTGGGGAGTCGATCGACGAGTCGCGACGCTTGCCGTCTTTCTCTGTAATCACCTGTTGCTCCTCATGTTAGCGAACGCTATGAACGCCGGCACGCTCTTCGCCGTCTCTCTTGCAGGACGCGTGCCGACAGAGACCCAATCACGCGCGTTCAGTGGTTTTGGCGCAAAATAACCCGTGCGGTGTTATTCGCCTGTGGGGTTTTAGGTTAGAGGTATTCTTCACCGATAGTCCCGAGTCCTCTGGCCGCCGAGCCGACCAGGGCGTAAATCAGATCGTACGGCATCCGGGTTGGCCCGATGATACCGAGGACACCCCGACCCATGCCCATCCGATATCCGGTCGTAACGAGGCTAAATGGTTGCAGTTCCTGCTCCCGATGCTCTTTTCCAATCGTCACCTGCATTTCGCCCGCACGAGAGGAAAGCAGCGAGGTTAAATACTGCTTATTCTGGAATAGCTGCAGCAACATCTGCAATAGCTTCGGATCCGAAAACTCGGCCTGCTCGAAGACGTGCTCGGGTTCCTCGAAGTGGAATTCCAACGCCGGGGTCTCCGAGAAAATGTCCTCACGGTGGACAGCGACTTCCCGGGCGATGATCCCCTCATCGGTCACATTGTCGCGGATCACGGAGTCGAGGGCGGCACGTGCTTCCCGGAGCGTCCGGTTCTGCACCTCACGATTGATCAGCTCCTCCGCCCTCGCAATAACCACCGACGAAAACCGTTTGTCCATCTGGAGTACCGATGTCCGCTCGTGATCCGGCGCCAGGTTGACCGCCACGAGCAACCGAGACCCTTCCAGTTCGATCAGCTGGATCCGTGTGACACGGCGTTCCTGAACCACCGAACCGTAGACCATCGCGAAGTTCTTCGACATCGCGCTCAGAACCCTCGATGCAGCCGCCATGATCCCACTGACATCAGCGTCCTGCTCCCGAAGCTCATCGCGGAACGTCCGGGCAAAGGTCTCCGCAAACGCGTGATTTGCCTCCAGGAGGTCGACGTACACCCGATACCCCGCTTCCGTCGGCACCCGGCCCGCGGATGTATGTGGTTTTGCGACAAGCCCTTCACCCTCGAGCCGGGCCATAACATTGCGAATCGTGGCCGTGCTGAGCGGGGATCCCATGTGCTTCTGTACACGCAGTGAACTCACTGGAGTCCCTTCGCGCACATAGAGATCCACAATCGAGCGCAGTATCTGGATGTCTCTTTCTGCTACCATCATATCCTCTGAATCTGAAACGCCTTACGCAGTATAGTCTTACGTTGTGTTCTTGTCAAGAGGGAGGGGCGAGTGCGCGAGGCTCTTCCTAGGGACCCTCGCTCCACTTCGCTTGGCTAACCGCGCCGCGC
>CBDVBZ010000092.1:0-14829 GCA_965372355.1 uncultured bacterium
ACGGGGGTACATTCTGGAAACCACACGTGTCGATCAAGGGTTTCGCTTCACAACAACGAGGGTCAGGTCGTCGAACTGCGGGGCATCCCCCACGAACTCACCAACGGCCTTGAAGATCGCTTCGGTGAGCACGGCGGCCGGCACGTCCCGGTGCTTGCGAATGACCGATTCGAAACGCTCGATGCCAAACATCTCACTGGACCCGTTTGTTGCGTCGGGGACCCCATCACTATAGATCACGAGCAGGTCGCCGGGGCGCATCGTGATCGATTGACACCGGTAGGTGGCGGCGTCCAGAACCCCCATGGCGATCCCGGTCGTTGAGAGACGGGTCAGCTCGCCATCGGTGGTAAAGAGGAGCGGCGGATCGTGCCCGGCGTTACAGTATGAGAGCTCGTGTGATTGGGGATCGATCCGTCCGTAGAAGAGCGTAACAAACCGCTCATCATCCATGTTCTCGTACATCATCTTGTTCGAACGCTCTACGAGCTCGTCGACGGCGACATCCGAAAACACCTGGCCACGGAGCGTTGCCTCGAGATTCGCCATCAAAAGCGCCGCGGGAATACCTTTGCCCGAAACATCGCCAAGGCAGACTCCCCATCGATTACCTGTCATCTTGATAAAATCGAAGTAATCACCGCCAACCGTTTGCGCCGGCGTGCTTGCACCCGCGATGTCGTATCCGTCCACCTCGGGATTCGACTTGGGAAGCAGGTTACGCTGGATCTCATACGCGTTTTTCTGCTGCTGTCTGACCTGGGCGAGCTTGAGGCTTTCCTGATACAGCTTGGCATTCTCGATCAGCTGGGCGGACTGAGCGGCAATGATCGTAAGAAGACGCTGGTCGTCCTCGTTAAAACCGGGCCCGACCTTTTTGTTGTAGATTGTGATCAGACCGGTCAGATTCGACTTCACGAGCAACGGCACGCACATGATCGAGCGAATCGCTTCATCCCATGGGACTCGTTTGAAACGCTCATCGGTTTCTGGGTCGTTGACCACGAGCGGCTGCTTATGGAGGTACATCCATCCGAGAATGCTGTCGCTCAATCGAAAGACGTTGTCCACGGCGGATGTTGCCCTGAGACGGATGCTCGTCTTCGCCGGATCTTCCTCATCCTGCTCCAGAAGGGTCACAACCGCTTGTTCCGCCTCGACGGCATGCATCAAGCGATCGACGAGGGTTTCGACAATCTCCTCGGGCTCGGAAGCTCCCCCGATGGCAAAGGCCAAGTCGCTCAGGATCTTGAGCTCGTGGACGGACCGTCTGAGGTGGGTGAGCTCTTCCTTGAGGCCCTCGACCTCGGACGACTTGCGAGAGAAATTCAGGAACGCACGGGTCTTGCTCACAATCTATCCCTCTCATGGCTTGCTCCCCGCAGCGCATACGAAAAGGCAGGACGCCGGCGGGGTTACGAACAGAACTACCCCTCATGATAAACGAAAGCGGTGCGAAGGTCTATGTCGATCCGCCGCGGCGGGGTGGGGCCGGTGAGGCCCCGAGCGCGGGCCGTGTGGACTTCTGGCCGAGAATCGCCTAGAATGGATATCCTGCTGGCCATCCTCAATAAAGAGGCGGGCATCTGCCTGGCCAACCCGGGTAAGGAGTAGCGAACGTTGGAATCATTCAATATTGAACGTCTCCGCGAGGCGATACCTCTGTGGATAGATAATCGATACGTAGCGGCTCTTCTCATTGTCGTCGTGGCCTTGATTGCTGCGGCGATCGTCGACTTTATTGTCACGCGCTTCTGTCGAGTGCTTACGCGTCGCACGGAGACGACGCTCGACGACCGATTTATCGAGCTGATGCACAGACCCGTCCAGAGCACGGTGCTTCTTCTAGGTTTGTGGCTGGCCACGGCGCGGCTCATGCTTCCGTCCAGACCAGAGATGATCGTCGCGGCGACGATCAAGACGATCGTATTAGCGATATGGACGGTGTTCGCCTTTCGCTTCTTTGGCATGCTCCTCACGAGCCTCAGTCGCTCCACACATACCAAGATGATTCAACCGAGTACCGCTGCGCTTTTCAACAACCTCGCGCGGCTTGTCGTTCTGGGTGCTGCGATATATTTCGTCTTTGTGTTCTGGGACATCAACGTTTCCGCCTGGTTGGCCTCCGCGGGAATCATCGGCATCGCTGTCGGCTTCGCGGCGAAGGACACACTCGCCAACCTGATCTCCGGCATCTCCATTCTGGCCGACGCGCCCTACAAGGTCGGTGACTACATCAATCTGGATACCGGAGAACGTGGTCGGGTGGAGCACATCGGACTCAGAAGCACGCGGCTGCTGACGAGAGACGACGTCGAGGTCACGATTCCCAACGCGGTGATCGGCAACGCCAAAATTGTCAACGAGAGCGGCGGTCACTGGGAAAGGGAGCGTATACGTGTGAAGCTCGCGGTAGCCTACGGCTCCGATATCGACCAACTGCGCGACATACTGATGGACATCGCTCGGAACCACCCGGATACATGCAAGAGCCCCGAACCGAGAGTGCGGTTCAGGGCCTTTGGCGAGTCCTCGCTCGATTTCGAGCTTCTGTGCTGGATCGAGCAACCGGTACTTCGCGGCCGGGTTCTCGACGCGCTCCTCAGCGAGGTCTACAAACGGTTGGGTGAGGCGGGCATCGAGATTCCCTACCCCAAACGCGACGTCTATATAAAGGAGATGCCCGGTCCGATCGATAGGGATAAAACCTGATTATCGGGCGGCGCGGATTGATGGCTGGTTGTTAGCCGCCCGGCGGTGGGACACGGCTGCTGGATGACTCACGGCTCGTACAAGTGCTCAACTCCCAGGATGCTGCACGTGACCGTCGTGACCTCACCCGCGA
Organism: uncultured bacterium; assembly: GCA_965372355.1. GTDB lineage: Bacteria > Krumholzibacteriota > Krumholzibacteriia > WVZY01 > WVZY01 > CBDVBZ01. The sequence continues at coordinate 2,846 of CBDVBZ010000092.1, forward strand.
CGTATTCTACGGTGTAATCGTCGAAATCCACGTTTCCGCTGGAAGGGCACTCCCCGATGTCCTGTGCCACGTAGTCGGCGCCCGTCAACACCGTGACGTTGATGGTCTGCGTGCCGACGATATTATCCATCGCATAGAGCGCGGCGGCCTCGTGGATGTGCTTCTGATTGGAAACGCAAGACGCGTAGCGCGCTTTCTTTTGCAGGGATAGGAAATTGGCAATTCCGACAGAGGCGAGGATGCCAATGATAACGACGACGATCATCAATTCGATCAGTGAAAAGCCCGCCGCCCTCGAGCGGCTGGCCGTATCGGCTTTGATGCTGTACACAGGGACCCTCTCTCATCCGGGCGCGCGAGTCGCGATTGCGGACCAACTTACTATCTCATAACCACTTGCACCGTATCACACACCCGCCTGTGTCCGCAGACTGGCCACGCAAGGAATGCGCCAAATAGCCCTCTGGAGGCGCTCGGGGATGATGGGTGTTCGCTCGGTAGAGGGAGTGAGTGAGGTCTTCCGTAGGGTCCCCAGAAAGGGCCTTGCCCGCTCCCTCCTAATCGTGGGCCGTCGAGAGCATGTACACGGCGAACGACGCCAGCCAGTGCTCACCCTCGTAGTTGCCGCTGGTCACGTGGTCCAGGGCGTCCTCGGCGTGACGCCATGCAGCATCCGTTAAAACGGCTCGGGAGGCACTGTCCTTGGGAAGCGCCGATGCAATTCCCATCATGCACCACGCGCGGCTGAGGTTGAGTCCGTCGAGGTGAACGATCTTTGGATCCGTGCGATCCGCTACGATCGCCGGCTCCAGAATGCTCTTTGGCTCGCCGTCTTTGAGATGCGGCAGAAAATGCGCGAACCACGCGGCGAAGGCCCGAGGTTCCATCACGCGGCGCATCAGATCCGCCTCCATCAAACACGGCGAGAAGAAATCCTCCCCACCGGGTTCCCACTCCGCTGGGTACGTTGCATCCTTCCCGTAGTATGTAAGGCTTCGCTCGACCAGGGCGCCTTCGAGATCGGTCTGCCCAACGGTGCTCGCGTAGTCCCACGCGAAGGCGATACCAAAGGCGGTGTTGGGATGCACGCCCGTCCGAATGGGATACGTCTGCCTCGGCAGGAAGTCCACGTACCGGTCGACGATTGCCTTCGTCAATGGCGCCAGGTTATCTGCCCACCTCCGACCATCAGGGTCCTCCCAGTCGTGGAGTTCCTCGGCGAGCTTCAGCAGCCACGCCCACCCGTACGTGCGCTCGAACGACTTGCGGTTGGGCTGATTCAGATATTCCACCTCAGTCAAAACATTCTCCGCGGTGATGTTTTTGTCGAGCGCCCGCCGTATCTCCGCTTCCTCCGGTAAATCGGGAAACAGTTTGAGAACACGAACGAGCAGCCAATGCCCGTGCACCGCGGAATGCCAATCGAAACACCCGTAGAAGACGGGATGCAGCGTCTGTGGGTTCCGCACCCCTTTCTCATCATTCATAACGTGACCCGGCTTGTTGGGATATTCCTTGTGAACACACCCCAGTGCCAGACGCGCAAACGAAGATGCCGCTTCGCGAGTCAACTCCATGTTGTATCCGCGCTCACCAGCAGACACATCGCCCGGTCCTTGACCCACGAGTGACAGCACAAAGAACGCCGCTGAAGCGCCAACAACAACCCCATGCAATCTCATAAGACATCCTCCCCGGGCTGGTTTCTCCTGCGATCGCGAGCCACGCGAATGACCGGAATAGCGATGACCAGTGCCAATACAACCGATGCGACAAAAAGCGTTCGCTCGGGGACGGGCGGTAAACCAAGTGCGCGTGTTGCGGCCCCGGCCATCTTTGCCGCCCCCAGGACGACGGTGACGGCAACCACCAGACCCATCAGCACGTTGGAGAGCCAGCCGTTGAGTCCTTTATCACCCATGAGCGTACGATCGTTCACAACAATAAAGAGAAACACTGCCACAAAGGGCAGAAGAATCCCGTTCAACGCCTGCGCAAGTATGATAACAGGAATCGGCCGTACGCCGATGAGGCCGAACGCGACGCCGGCCGCCAGTACGGCCAGCCACACGGCCCGGTACCGCCACGAGCGCTCCCGCCATTGGGGGTCGGTGGGTCCAAAGAGGCCGCGTGCCGTGATGGCGGCGGCGAGTGGCGCAGTGACCGCAGAGGAGAACCCCGCCGCCAGCAGCCCCACAGCCAGAAACACGCTCGCCCACCCCCCCAGACGTCCCGTCAGCGCACCCGACAGCGCTTCGAAGCTGAAAGGACCCAATACGGCGGTGCCAACGACCACAATGCCCATCGATATGATTCCGCCGAGCACGACGGCGATAGCGAGCCCCCAACGCACCTCACCAAGTTTTTGTCCCGCGGCGATTTCCGACCCCAGAAACAGGTTGTATGGCACAACCGTCGTTCCGATCAAACCCAGAACCAGCAGGCTCGATCCCACGGGTAACGCCGGCACAAATGTGCCGCGCAGCAGCTCCGCGGCGGACGGCCCGATCACGATCGCCGTTGCGAGAAAGGTCACGCCCATCACGGCAACAACGACACCGAGCAAACGTGCCACCACAACTGCCGAGCCGACAGAAAGCAGGAGCGCGGCAAATACACCGACGGCTACCGTAACGAGCTTCGGCGAAAAGTCGATTTGCAGGCCGATCCCCGCAACACCACCCAGGATGTTGCCCGCTTCGTACGCCGCGCAACCCAGCACAATGGCACCGAGCACCAGCAGCAGCACCAGAAGACCCACCGCACCACCGCGAAACCGATGCCGGATCGCCGCGGCCAGCGAACTGCCCGACACGACGGTCACCCGGGCACTCGCCTCCTGGAGCACGAAACAGGCCACCGTCGAAAACGCAAGCGCCCACAGCAGCGACAAACCAAACCGGGAGCCGGATGCAGCGGCGGTGGTCACCGTGCCGGGCCCGATGAATGCAGCCGCGATCACCGACCAGAAGAGTATGTTTAGAAGACGTCGCACAACGACGGATATTCTAACCGATTTGCGTCGCTGTGTGGATTGCGTTCGTGGGAACTCCAACAATGGAGACGTTCACTCCCCCACACTCCCACCGCACCCACCACCACCCGGGGTCTCCAGTATCAGGCGATCGCCGGGCTCGACCTCGTATGCATCAGCCGATCCGAGCTCGATCACCTCACCCCCCGATCGGACGATCGCCTGCGACGCGGGGGCCCCGGGCTCTCCCCCACAGAGCCCGTAGGGTCGCTCGTGGCGGTGTTGCCCCAGGACGGACAGGGACATCGGCTCCAAAAAGGTCATCTCACGCACGGCACCGTCACCCCCGCGGCGATCACCGTCGCCGCCGGAGCCGGCGCGAACTTCAAAACGCTCGAGACGAACCGGATAACGGTGTTCCAGTATCTCGGGATCGGTTGCGCGCGTGTTGGTCATGTGGGTGTGGACCGCGCTCGCCCCTCCGTGTTCGGACGTGGCGCCCGCACCGCCGCACACGGTCTCGTAGTAGTGGTAACGACCGGTGCCGAACACCACATTGTTCATGGTTCCCTGACTGCACGCGGCAAGCCCGAGCGCTTTGAGGAGCGTGTCGGTCAGCCGCTGGCTCGTCTCGACATTTCCGCCAAACACCGCGGGCGCGTCGAGCGGGTCGTCCGCAAACTTCGGGTTCAGCATTCCCGGCGGCACCTCGATCGTGATAGCACTCATCAGTCCCTCGTTGAGTGGCAGGGGCTCGCGTACGAGCAGCCGAAGCAGATAGATGACGACACTGTTCACAACGGCCCGTGTCGTGTTGAGATTTCCCGGGTGCACGCCGGCGGACCCAGCGAAGTCGATGAGCCCTTCTTCTCCCTTGATATGAATCCTGACGTGCAGCGGCGACCCGTCATCGAGATGCTCGACCGCCTCGTAGACCCCATCGGGGATTCCTCGGAGTGCGGTTCGGACTCGCGTCGCGGCGCGATGCTTAAGAGCCTCCATGTACCGGTCCACAGCCTCGATGCCGTGCTCGCTTGCCAGGGTCAACAACGCGTCCGCCCCGGCGCGCACCGCGGCAACCGCCGCGTTCAGATCCGCGATGTTCTCTTCTATCGCCCTCGTCGGAAACGGAGCGTCGGTAAACAGTCGACGGAGTTCCTCCCAACGCGCCTCGGTACCCTTGAACAGAAGAAATGGGGGAATCACAACCCCTTCTTCGGCAAGCGACCGGGCGTTCGGCGGCATGGAGCCCGGTGTCACGCCACCGATTTCGGCATGATGCGCCCGGTTGGCCACGTACGCGAGGAGTCTGCCGTCGGCGAGGTGGACCGGCATGACGACGGTGACATCGGGCAGGTGCGAGCCCCCATGGGCGGGGTGGTTCGTGACGGCAATATCTCCGGGGCCGAGATCAACGGCATCACGCACGCCTCTCACACACATACCGATCGCCCCGAGATGCACCGGGATATGGGGCGCGTTCGCCACGAGCCCGCCATCGTGATCGAGGACCGCACACGAGAAATCCAACCGCTCCTTGACGTTTGTGGAGAGCGCCGTGCGTCTTAGCATCTCACCCATGTCACAGGCGATTCCCTCGAAACGATGCGTGAAAAGCTCCACGCGGACCAACTCCGGTTGCGAGTGCTTTCTGCTCGTCGCCCGTGCTCTCACCAGGATCATCGCACCGGCATCGTCAACTTGCGCCGTCCAACCGGACTCGATCACATTGACGGTGTATCGTTCGAATACGAGAGCCGGCCCCTCGATCTTTGAGCCCGGTCGCATGTCGTCCCGTTCGTAACTCGCCACGGATCGCCATTCGCCATCGAACCACGCGCGAGCCGGACGCATCGCTCCCGGCTCCGATGCAGGTGGGTTGCGTTTTGTGGCGAGAACCTCTTGCGCACGGACGGACGCCACGACGCGTATCGATTCGATCTCCAGCCGTCGCCCGGCAGGCCAGTAGCCAAAGACCCCCCTGTATTTTGACTCGAACGACTTCTCCAACGGTGTCGTCCCATCGTAGTCGATATCCAGGGTGGACTCCTGCCCGGCAAAACGCATCTTGACGATCACGCGCCGGATCTCCGCCTCGCTTGCTTCAACGCCCTCTCTCTCGAGGTCGGCCCGGGCCGTCGCCGATAATTCGTTGATCCAGCCGGACAGCTCACCTCCCCCTTCGTCGACCGCCTGCAGTATCTGCCGCTCGGAAAAGCGCTCGAGGACCGCGTGACCCAGACCCAGCGCGCTGAGCAGACTGGCATCCACCGGCAGCACGATCCGGTCGATGCCGAGTCGATCGGCAACCCCGCACGCGTGCTGCCCGCCCGCACCGCCAAACGCCACAAGCGCATACTCGCGCGCGTCGTAGCCTTTGCGGATCGAGATCCCGCGAATGGCGTCGGCCATCCTCTCGTCGGCGATATCCTGCAGTCCTTCGAGCAGCGCTTCGCGCTGGTGTCCGTCCTTTCCCGTACCCGTCGACGCGCACAGCCTTTCGAACTGTTTCCTGGCCGCCTCGATATCGATGGGAATATCAAAACGCTGGGCGTCGAGCCGGCCCAGCAGGAGATTGACGTCGGTCAGCGTCAATGGTCCGCCGGCGCCATAGCAGGCCGGACCGGGATCCGCCCCCGCGCTCTCGGGGCCAACCTGAAGCTCCGATCGATGATAACGGCAGATCGAGCCACCCCCGGACGCAACGCTCTCGATCGCCAGGGCCGGAGCGACGAGATGAGCGTCGCCGACGTCGTGCTCGAACACATAGTCGTAGTCACCGTCGAACCTCGCAACATCGGTGCTCGTGCCTCCCATGTCGAACGTAATGACCTTATCGAAGCCCGACCGGCGGCCGGCCAGGGCGGCACCCACCACACCTCCGGCGGGCCCGCTGAGGAGACTGTCTTTGGGGCGATACGAAACCGGACGCACGAGTCCCCCGGCACTGGTCATCACATGGAGCACACCACCGCCGAGTGACGCCCCGACACTCTCGAGGTGGCCATGGATAACACGGTGCAGATACGCGTTGACGACGGTGGTCTCCGCCCGGGGAAGGATCTTGATAAACGGCGCCAGATCGGATGAAACGGATACGTGCTCGAACCCGGCCTCGAGCAACCACTCCGCCAGCTCGTTTTCGTGTACCGGATTGCTGTAGCTGTGCATCAAAGCAATCGCGCCGCTCCGGACACCGCTCTTGATAAGCCGATGCACCTCAACGGCCAACCGGTCGAGTTGAAGGGGTACGAGAACCGTTCCATCGGCCGACAAGCGTTCGGGCACCTCCACAACAGCCTCATAGAACAGCTCGGGTTTGTGGATATCCAACGAGAACAGATCGGGCCGCGTCTGGTCACCGATCTCGAGAAGATCGCGAAATCCCTGCGTGACGAAGACCGCGACCCGGGCGCCATCCCTCTCGAGCAGCGCATTGGTGCCGCGCGTTGTCCCCAACCGCATCTCGATGGGCGGCAGATCCGCGTTGCCCGGGGTCCCCGTTGTCAGCCGCGCCGCGAGAACCGGCGCTTCCTCGTCCGACCCCACTTCGAAGTTGTCACCCGCTTTTGTCTTGTCCGGCAGAGCACGATCGACGGCAATCGTCGAGGAATCGGGGTCGTAACGAACCACCTTGATAGCGGAATGTTTGGTATTGAGGATTCGCAGGGTGAAGCCAACAATGAAATCAGCGGGCGCCTGCCACGCGGTACGCACGCGCACCCGGGTCGGCGCGACAACCTCCTCGATCGTCCCGCGGAGCGCGCTGTTGCTGAGAATCTTCTGACGATGGAGCCTGCCGGTGTCGTCAACCGCCAGACAGTCCGTAAACGTCCCGCCGGTGTCGACCCAGACTCGCCATCGATGATCTTGCGTCACTGTTGCCTCTCACCTCGTCATGGCAGCGTACGGGTAAGCGTTTGAAAACCTACACCATGACTGTATACTCTAGGGGCATTGGCACGCAACCGTCTGAAATCCAGCGGGCTCCGCGTGGATATACGATTGGAAGAGGAGATCAAATGAGCGTCAAACATGCCGATGAGATTCCGAAGGAGGCCGTGGGCGCCGGAAAAGGCACGGAGCGCCAGGTGTTGATCGGATCGGACGAGGCACCGAACTTCGCGATGAGGCGTTTTATCATGCAGTCCGGAGGCGGGATACCGGCGCACACAAATACCGTAGAACACGAGCAATACGTCCTTCGGGGACGGGCAAAGGTCGGAATCGGCGATGATGTCTACGATGTAAAAACCGGTGATGTCGCCTTTATTCCCGCGGGCACACCGCACTGGTACGAGGTCGAAGGCGACGAATCGTTCGAGTTCATCTGTGTCGTTCCCAACGGACCGGATGAAATCAAGATACTGGACGAATAGGAAGCGAGGATGCGATGAGCCAACGAATACGGGTCGTCCTGGCGGTTGCACTGCTGAGCGCCGGTTTCTCGCTGGGTTGTTCCGGTGAAAAGGGCGAAAGCGGAGATGAACAAACGCAAGACATCCCTCTCGTGGGCACGTTCTGGGAGCTCACCGAGCTCAAGGGGGAACCCGGCGTGCACCCGGATCACGAGAAGATCCACATACGCCTGCGCGAAGACGAGCCCAGGATCGGCGGCTTCTCGGGGTGCAACCGTTTTATGGGCAACTACGAGCTCGACGGTGAAGCGCTGAGGTTTGGTGAACTTGCATCGACGATGATGGCCTGCCCGAATCTCGACGACGAGCAGAGATTCCTCCGGGCGATGGCGGAGGTTACAAAATACGAGATCAGCGGTGAGTCTCTGGAGTTCAGCAGCGATAGCGGGCCAATCGCCCGTTTTACGGCGATGTACACGGAGGAGTAGCCTGCGGGCCGGATCCATATACTTGTTGATTAACACTTTTTGTGCTATCCTTCTATTGGCACGCACCACCCAGCGATCGAGTAAGCAAGCACCACAATTCTGCTCAACGAGTCGTTAGCGCACGACTCCACCCGAGTCGTGGACCGCGGTCTAATCTTCGCCCGGAGGTGAGCCATGTCACCGCTTCAACGTTGCACCCCAGTATTCCGCCTTTGCTGGCTGTTAGCCGTCCCTCTCCTTCTGTTTGGCTGTAGTACCGACCCCACAGACACCGAGCCGACCTCTCAGAACCCGCTATCCCCGTCGCAGGCGGCGCTCGAGCCTCCACCGCAGCTCGTGCTCGCCTGGGGCGCCGCCGGAAGCGCCGACGGTGAGTTCAAATCTCCGACGGGCATCGCCACAGACTCCCAGGGCAACGTCTACGTTGCGGACTCCGAGAATAGCAGAGTTCAGAAGTTCATGCCCGATGGGACGTTCATCACCAAGTGGAGTGGGGGGTTCAAGCCCGCGTGTGTGGCCGTTGATGAAGACGACATCGTCTATGTCGGCGGCGGCGGCGGAGTCCACAAATACGCTGCCGACGGCACACTGTTGAATCAATGGCCGGCACCGTACCCATCCGGCATCGCCGCGGCCGGAGGATTGGTATATGTATCGAACCAATTGGCTCATAAGGTACAGAAGTTTACGACCGACGGCACGTTGCTGAAGCAGTGGTCCACGCCGTATGCGTTCGGGATCGATACCGACGCCGTGGGTGACGTTTACGTAACCGACTACGTCAATCACAAGGTCCGGAAGTTCACTGCCGATGGCGGTTTTATCGGTGACATCGTGACGACTGTATCGAGCCCCGTGGATGTCGACGTCGACGCAATGGGCAACATTCGAGTCGTCAGTAACACAGCAAACCGGCTCATCAAGACCGACGCAAACGGCGAGCTTCTCGCATCCTGGAATATCTCCGACATTACCGGAGAGCCCCTTCACGTCCCGCAAGGCGTCGTCGTGGACCCGTCCGGATACCTCTACGTGCTGGACTTCGGAAACCGCGTGCTGAAATTCGCGCATGTACCTCCTGGTGATGACGACGACGATGCCGATGACGACGACGATGCCGATGACGACGACGATGCTGATGACGACGACGATGCCGATGACGACGACGATGATGGTGGAGGGACGGTCCTCCCGCCGCAACCCGATGTCGACCCGGTTATCGGCGCGATTGGCGTGTTCGCCAACGCCGATGCGATGACCTGTAACCTCGGCGGCTTCCAGGCAGATGCCATCAGCTCGGTATACGTCGTCCACACGGGTACCACCGGACGTACCGGTTCGGGTTTCTCTGCGCCGATCCCGCCATGTATGCCGGGTGTGACATTTGTCACCGATATCTGTGGCCAGCCGGTATGCCTCGGAGACTCGCAGACCGGTCTCTCGAGTGGCTATGGCTCTTGTCTCGGGGGACCCGTCCTGGTTGCGACGATTCTGTTTATCACCCAGGGCCCGACCGAACCGTGCTGCGTGTGGCCCGTTCTGCCAAATCCGAAGCTTCCCGGCGAATCGGTGGTTTACACGGACTGCAGCCTCCCGATTCAGGAATTCCCCCTGCCGGGTCTCTATGCGGTCGTCAACCCGGACGCCACCTGCCCGTGTCAGTCACCGACCACGCAACCACGCGACTGGGGCCGAATCCGAGATCTTATGCGCAACAACTAGTCCGACCGTTGAGGGGCCCACGCTTGTGGGCCCCTCGCCATGCCCTTGCCCAGCCAGCGTCGCCGCATGAGCCGTTGCATCCAAGTCCCAAACCCCGCCGTGTGCGAGACGTTCCATCGATACCCCAAACGGTGACGCCGTGCCACAAACAGAAATCCCGTGACTCACCGCCCCAACCTCCTATAGAATAGACTGATCCTCCTTTGGACTAAAGATACGCGCACGACCAGGAAAGAAAGCTGAGGTGTTGGCGATGCTGAAACGGTTAGGAATTATGGCCACGATTCTGTTGCTGGCGGGGAGTGCGTCCGCGGGTGTGGGTTATAACGATTTCCTTCTTACGGGAACGGGATCCTACGTGATGGCCAAGACCAAGGATACGGGTGAGACGATCGATGGGGCGTCGTTCGCCCTCACATTCGAATCCGTCGGCTCGGCCGATATGGTCTCGTTTGGCCTTTCATTCGCCTACGCAGTGATGGACTACGAGACAAACGATGCCGGTCTGGTCTCGAAACAGGAGATTACGACCTTCCCCATCTATCTCATGGGCAGGGGTTGGTTCGGGACGGGGAGATTTCAGGGGTATCTCGGTGGAGCCTTTGGCGTGTATTTCTCCGAGTTGAAGACCACGACGGTCACAGACAAGACGACCACAACACGCGGGATGTCAGGAACGGGGTTGTCGGTCCCGCTGGGGTTTATCTTCAACATCAACGAGCGGGTCTTCCTCAACGCCAACTACACGTTGAACTGGCTGATCGACAACGATTTCCTCGAGAACGGGATTCTCAACTCGTTTGGTCTGGGACTCGGTATCAACTGGGGCAACTAACCTGGCTGGCGGGCAGAACGGCGCGCGCGCCCTGTCCCGGAAGAGCCCTTCCAGGACAGGCTACCAGACGCCGGCGCCCACCTCGACAATAAAACCGAGGGCTTCGATTTCAGGCCACCCGAGCGCCTGTACGCCAACGCGCAGACCCCAGAAATCCGAACCCAGATAACGAAGAAACTTGAACGGTGAGTGCGACACATTGACGCGAAACTTGTTGCCCGCCTCGTACGTGAACCTCGTTTTGTTGACGTCCCCGCCGATATCACGAACCTGATAGCCGCCCCCCACATACCAATCGATCCAGCGGGAGGCCGATGGCGTGTACGTAAACTGGTGTCCCCACACCTTGAAGTCACCGCTGATCAAGCCGAAATTAAAATAAACCCGCTGCACGAGCCATCCACCGATCATGGGCACCTCGAAGTTGCGAACGAAGAGCAGCGGAAAGGTGATCGTTAGGGCGGGGTCGCCATCATAGCGAAAGCCGTATCCCCATGACCCCAGGAAGCTCTCGTCAAAGAGATCGTTGCTCACATCGGTGAGTAGCGTCCGTTCTTCCCCCTCCGGCCAGTCCGGGTAGCCCTTGTCCTCCATCCAGTGCTTGAGCATGTTCCCATTATCAACCGTGGAAAAGTCGACATTGCGGATGTCCGGCACGGGTCTTAGCTGGTACTGCCGTTTGTTGTGCTCGGCGAGGGCGTAATGGGTCGTAAACTCCTCATACCATGGGCTGTCCTCGGGCAGCGGCGGCGCGATGCGTGCATGCATCCAGCGAACCTTGGTCATCCACGTCTGGTAGTTTGGTGTAATCACCACACCCACACTCATGATATCCCTGACACCCCACGCGTCATTGACACGCCGGTTGACGTCATACCCCGGGGAGTAGAAACCGTCGCCATTGCGATCGGTACAGTTGCCGTGTTTGCCCTCCTCAACCAGAATGGTGAGGGGAAAACGGGCGTCCGGCGCCTCGTCGAGCCGAAGCACGTTGAAATACCAGGGAACACCGTGCGCGTGAGCGATCACCTCGGTGACTTCCAACCCGTAGTTGTCGCCTTCGTGCAGGATGTCGATGGAGAACTCGGTTGTCTCGTAGTCGTGCGGGTGAGCCCCGACACCGCTTTCGCGATCGTAGTAGAAGAAGAAGTGGAGGGTGATCTGTGAGATCTGCTCCAGATGGAGCACCGAGTCGTTCTTTTCGGGCGCCATCGTCCAGAAGCTATCGATCTCCGCGTCCTCACGCCCGATTATCCTCGATATCCGATAGTAGACGACGGCGCTGTCCGTTGGCGTCTCAAACGGCAGCGGGAGCGGAAGCTGGAAATACCCGTCTTTCTGGATATCCAGCAGCGGCTCATCCGGCGAGAACCAGATCACCGGTGCCAGGTACGCCGCGAACTCCTTGAACGTCATCGACTGCTTCGGCCCGTAGTAGACGACACCCGCTCTGGCGTGCCCCTCGGCATCGCGAACCTGGGCAGATACGGCTGCTGCCTGCATCACAACCGAACACACCAACAAAACAACCGCCATCGCTTTCATCGTATCAACCTCCTGATTGACTAGATATCGACCGCGAGCCCGAACGACGTTCGGAAATCGTC
>CBDVBZ010000093.1:0-14627 GCA_965372355.1 uncultured bacterium
CTCCATCGTCAGGCAAGACCGCCCGTCGATTTCCTCCACGGAATGAATCGTGACAATGTTCGGGTGATTGAGCGCCGCGACCGTTTTCGCCTCACGCTCGAAGCGTTTGAGGCGGTCGGAGTCGGTGGTGTCTTCGGGGAGGATCTTGATCGCAATTTCGCGATCGAGGCGAGTGTCGCGGGCCTTGTAGACCTCGCCCATGCCGCCTTTGCCGATTTTCTCGATGATCTCGTAATGGCCGAACGTCTTACCAATCATCTAGACCCTTTCACGTTGCCGCGGTATGGCGTTGGAGGAAAGCTTGCCTGAGCTGTTTCTAAGCAGACCGTTGGATCATATCAGACAGGCGCTCCGAAGTCAAAAATGGTCCTTTATCGGAGGAGGGCCTTCTTTTGCGTTATTGCGGAGTTGGGGATCGAATACTAATCAGTTGGTTGGCGGTCAATCTGAGCGAACATGTCGGAGGCCGTGCGATCGGCACACTCGCGGGCGCGAAGGTCATCCGCGTACTCGGCGAACATCTGCGCTCGGTCGCGGGGGAGCACGGACGCACTGGTTTGAGTGTATTCGGGTACAGGACTCAACGCCGCTGGGTGAGGACCTCTAACAGCTGTGCAGGAAATGCCGGGCAAACAACGAAAGGTCGATCAGGTCGATAACGCCGTCGCCATTGAAATCACTGGAGGGGAAGTACGGCTGTGGCGGCCAGGTGTTAGCGAATAGTGCGAAATCGACGAGGTCGACGACGAGATCGCCGTCGATGTCCGGACTCACCACCGTTATGGGCAAGCATATCGGCTCCGCACCACAGAAACACTCGCCGGTCGCGGCTTCCCCCCGGACCATAAGCCAAAGTCCAGTGCCGAAGCCGCCGGCACGGATGGCGCCGCTGAGTGAGGTCATGCCATTTTCGTCGGTGGGTCCATCGGCATCGATCGCCCGACTCAGTGGGAAACAAAGCGTCGTCCACGCCTCATCGCACCCGTACAACCAAATATCCTCGGGAGGAAGGTGGGGAGCGGGCTGGCAACCATCGTTGATGACCTGGACAGTAATGGTTGCGCCGACCTCGGCGAGCGATTGGCCGTCGCCCTGTGGACAGACAAGAATGTGCGCTGACGGAACCTCGATCGTGGCGTCGGATCCGCACCAGCTGGAGAGGCTCCCTGCTGCACGACTTCCCGTATCGGCACTCGCGATTATCAGCGCGCAAATACCGGCCGCAACCAATGTGAGATACTTCATAAGATCCCTCCAGGGTACCGAAGTGATTCTCGTCTGTTAATAATAATGGCACACCGTGCCCATGTCAAGCTGACGGGCTGTCATCAAAAGAACCGATTCACAAACTGACTTTGTGGATTGGGGATTTCCGTCTTGGTTTCATCTGTTGGGTGTGTTATAATTAGCCACTCCTAACCCTAGAAAGACGCGTTCACGCCTCGAGCCCACAGGAGGTTCATCATGCGGTTGCTTCTTCGTGCCATGATGGTTGTCGCCATAGCGATGCTCTTTGCTCTGCCCGTATCGGCCCAACAGTACTTTCAGGCCGTCATAGACGGCGCGCAGGAAGTACCGCCCAGCGGCAGTCCAGCGACTGGTTTCGGTTGTTTCTTACTCAACCTGGATAACACACTCGACTACCAGGTTTCGTACGTCGGTCTGACGGGCGCCGAAACCGCCGCCCATATCCACGGCCCGGCACCAGCCGGCCTTAACGCGGGAGTTGTGTTTCCGTTTGCGGTGGGTAACCCGAAGATCGGCACCTTTGGCCCGTTGACCGCCGCGCAGGTGGCGGATCTCTCCAACGGACTCTACTACGTGAACATCCACAGCACGTTGTTTCCGGGTGGCGAGATCCGTGGTCAGATCCTAACCTCCGGGAACCCGTGCGCTGTACCGACGGAAGAGACGACCTGGGGCGCCATCAAATCGCTCTACGAGTAAGCTCCGTTTCGCGGAATCGATTCATAGGCCTCGGTTGCAAGGTGTGGCACTCCTTTTTGAACCGTCTTTTAGGTTCTTTTAATCCAGGGGTCGTAGGTTCGAATCCTACCGGGGCCGCTAAATTTTATCTGCGTTCCTCAAGGCCTCTAAAGGTCGGTGGGGGCTGGCGAGGGTTCGGTCGCGCTCGAGCTCGTCGCCGGTACCCCCCAACTTTCCCCTTGCCTAACTCCCCGCATTTCAGTATGTTCCATCGGAATTGACCTGGCCTACCGTTTGATAATCTTCCGACGATTCCCGCGTCATTTCTCGGCCCTAGATTCTATTTTCAAGAGCTAACCCGGGCGAAGGCAACAGGTTGCACGGGGTAGAGCGAAGGATTTTTTAAAGACAGGATTATATGAAAAACGACCAATTTGAAAGTCTCAGACTATCGAAACCCCTCCTTCAGGCCGTGGCCGAGGAGGGATATGATGAGCCGACCTCGATCCAGGTGGCGGCGATCCCCGAGGTGCTCTCGGGGCGCGACCTGATGGCGACGGCCCAGACAGGCACGGGCAAGACGGCGGCGTTTTCGCTGCCCATGCTGCAGCTCTTGAGTGAGCGGCGAGCGCGCGCCAATGGCAACGGCAACGGCAAAGGGGGCAAGAAAAGCGTTCGCGCCCTGATCCTCACCCCGACGCGCGAGCTGGCCCTGCAGATCAATGCGAGTTTTCGGGCTTACGGGCGGCACCTGCCATTTCGCACAGCCGTCGTCCTGGGCGGCGTGCCGATGGGCGCGCAGATAAAAGCCCTCTCGAAAAAGCCGGAAATCGTCGTTGCGACACCGGGACGCCTGATCGATCTCATAGGCCAAGGGCACCTGTGCCTCAATAATGTAGAGATGCTCGTCCTGGATGAGGCGGACCGCATGCTGGACATGGGTTTCATTCACGATGTGCGCAAGATCGTGAATCTGATTCCCAAAGACCGCCAGACGATGCTCTTTTCCGCAACCTTGACCCAGGCCATTGCCGAGCTTGCAAGCGACATGCTCCACGATCCATCGTTTGTGGAAGTGACCCCTTCGGCCACAGTGTCGGGGAAGATCTCGCAGAAAGTCCTTTTTGTCAGACAAAACGACAAGCCCGCGCTCCTGGCGACGATCCTTCGGGACAAGTCGATGGGGCGCACACTGGTTTTCACGCGTACGAAACACAAGGCTGATCGCATCACGCGGTCCCTGACCAGGGAAGGCATCTCCGCCGATTCGATCCATTCGAACAAGACGCAGAACGCCCGGGTGCGGGCGCTCGCTGGATTCGAGCGCGGTAAGATCCGGGTCCTGGTCGCGACGGATATCGTGGCCCGCGGCATTGATGTTGACGGGATCTCGCATGTCGTCAACTATGAGATGCCAAACGACGCCCAAAGCTACGTGCACCGCATCGGGCGAACTGCCCGGGCGGGTGCCGACGGAATCGCGTACTCGTTTTGTGATGCGGAGGATCTCTCGATGCTTCGAGCGATCGAAAAACTCACCAAGACCCCGCTGGATGCCCACGAAGACCACCCGTTTCACTCGGAGACCATCGGCTCGCTTCGGAACCGAAGCTCGGCGACGAAACGGATGGGCGGTGGCCGAAAGCGTTTCGGCTCGAGAGGGCGACGGGTGTATAGGTAGTTACTTCAGGAACACCAATATCAAGACCGCAATTCAACATATCCTGGGTAAGCTGGGGTACCAGCTCGTTTCTGAACGTCGGGCGCGCGTCGAGGCGCCGTGGTCGCGAGATGACTTGTCTCTCTACTACGAACTGTACCCAAAAGAGTCCGTGGACAAGCGACGCTTCTTCAACATCGGAGCAGGCGGTTGGTCGCATCGCGCGTGGACAAACATAGACAAGGCCAGCATGTGGTATGCGAATCAGCAAGACGAGGATTACGTCGAGGTGGAGTTGCTCGCACTAACCCGGTTGCCGATCGATGATTCCGTCGCGGAGGCGGCATACTGCAGCCACGTTATCGAACACGTTCATGACGAGGCCGATGCAAATCTGTTCTCTGAGATTTGTCGAGTTTTGAAGAAGGGGGGTGTCTTTCGCGTAACGTGTCCCGACGCCGAGCTCGCTTGCCAGGCGTACATCAACAACGATCGACATTTCTTCAGTTGGATCGACAACTACAGCCGTCCCGAGGAGATGAAGCGTATTGGCATCACAATTCCCATGAGGGAGGCGACGACGGCGCAGATATTCCTGTATTTGATCGCGAGCAGCGTATCCGAACTGCACGCAAACACCGAACATCGGATATCCGATGACGAACTACGCCGGGTGTTCGACGAGCTCCCTCTGGAGGAGGCGTTGGCTTACTGCTCCTCCAAATGCCAGGTGGAGATTCAGAGGAAGAGCCCCGGCAACCACATGAATTCGTTCACCAAGAAAAAGCTCGTCCGCATGCTGCGCGACGCGGGCTTTTCGGATGTGCAAGTGTCGGCATATGGACAAAGCCGATGTCCCGTGATGAGAAACGTCCTCTACTTCGACTATCGCCGGCCGAACATGTCGATGTATGTAGACGCGGTCAAGTAACACGCGGCCCCATTCGTGAGGTATGTGAAAGAGTTGTCGCCGCGGGAACTGCCTTGCGCATTCAGCAGTTGCCAGACGCGAGCTTAAGCTACGTGCGGGACTGTTCGTGATAGAGGCGCACGGCTTCGTCGTACTCGCCGCGTTCGCGCAGTAGCCATTCGGCAAAATCGCGAACGGCGCCGGATCCACCGGGCCGTGTGGTGATGTAATCGGTGCTCACATTGGAGGGCAGGCAGTTGCCAGGGACAGTGGCACTGACGCCGACACGGTTGATGAGCGTGATGTCATTGATGTCGTCCCCGATGTACGCGACGTGTTTTTCGGTGATACCAAGGTCGGCGAGCAAGCCATCCAGTTTCGCGCTCTTGTCGCGCGCACCTTGAATCACATGCGCCAAGCCCAGTTTTTTTGCGCGGTGGTCCACGATAGCAGTTTGCTCGCCGGTGACGAGCCCGCACTCGATGCCGACGAGTCGCAACAGAATAAACCCGCCTCCGTCGAACGTGCTGAACCGCTTGAATTCGTCTCCGCCCTCACTGTAGTACATGCTTCCGTCCGTAAGCACACCGTCCACGTCGGACAGGAATAGTTTGATCGCTTTGCAGCGGTCAGTCAGCGTCGCCATCTCTCAGGTCTCCCGGATCAATGTGTGTATGTGACTGGATCTCGTTCGCCGCCGTCCGTCCCACCACGGCATCGCGCTGGGTCCATGGAATGCCGGTGCCCGGGCTCAGCATGCACAGGTCTTCCTCGCGGATCACCTCACCCGCCTTGATGACGCGGTTCGCGGCCAAAGAGCGACTGAGCTTCTCTTTGGCCGGCACGACAGCGTCGGGAACGGTTTTATTTAGTTCGCCGAGCGCCGTCTCGGTGTTGCGAATATCACGAACCATTCGCCACAGACCGTCAGGCTCGAGCGAGCCAGCGTGATCGCTGCCTTTCATCGATCGGCTCAGTGTGATGTGTTTCTCGACGATGTGCGCGCCGAGTGCTACCGCCACCGGCGCCATAACTATGCCGATGGAGTGGTCGCTGAAGCCAATGTCATACGGGTAGCGTTTCTGAAGGTAGGGGATCGACATGAGATTCAGGTTCTCGTAGTCAGCTGGGTATTGCGACACGCAGTGCAGAATCGCAATGTCATCGTGATGACGCGTGATGACATCCAGTGCGTCGTCGATGTCGCCTTCTTCGCCCATTCCCGTGGACAGTATGATACGTTTTCTTGCTTTCGCAAGTTCATCGAGCAGGCGAAGGTTGGTTAGATCCCGAGATGCCACCTTGATTGCATCGACGTTGACCGAGTCCAGCAGTTTCACCGTCTTGATTGACGTCAGCGTTTCGACAAAACCAAGACCGCGAGAACGCGCGTACTGCTCGAGCTCAGCGTGTTGCTCATAATCGAGCTCGAGTTTCTCACGATGCTCGCCGTAGGTTGCACCATAGGAATGCGGCGAGTCATAGGGTGCGTTATACGCGTCGACCGTCATTTCTTCGCTGAGATCTCGCTTGGTAAACTTAATGGCATCGACACCCGGAAGCTCGGCCTGACTGAACTCGTCGAAGATTCTGAGCGCGGCCATATCAATGAGTTGACGCGCCAGGGCCATGTCACCATTGTGATTCTGGCCGACCTCGGCGATTATCCAGGTTTTGTCGGCTGGCATTTACGGTCTCATGTCTTCTTATTGTTCGTTTTCTCGCGGGCCATCGCAGCCATCATCTCGGGGGATCGTTCCACGTATTGATACACATCCTCGATCTTAGCATCCAGTCCAACTTGCGCGATGATTTCCTTCACAATCTCCAGGTCGCCTTCCGTATCGACTGTCAAACGCATCCGTTCATTCACCAGGTGCTCCGGCATGGGAATCAGTAATAACTTGAAACGTTCGGGATTCTCGTAAAACACCGGTGTCACGTGCTGTCGCGTTGCCGGGTCTATCGACTCTGGGTCGAGATCCATGAAGGTTTGGGCTCGGATCAACTCTGCAAAAACGCCGTAGTGGGTGCGGATCACGGGGGTTCCCCTTGGATCGGCGAACGACGTGTAGTCAGCCGGTGCGGACCAGTAGGCCTTTGCCAATTGATCCATGAGGGTTGGATCCAAGAACGGATTATCGGCGCACACGCGAAAGAACGATTCGGGACCCCGTTCGGAGCACGCTTTGCGGAACCTGGAGAACACGTCGTCGACGTCGCCTCGGAGGTACTCCCACCCACGCGTTTCGAAGAAACGAACCAGTTCGTCGTCCGTCGAATCGGTCGTCGTAAGATAGAGGACGCGTCCATCGTGAAAACACTGCGCGCGGCGGAGTCGCCGGTCGATCGCGTCCAGCATGGTGTTGTCACCCTCTAACGGGGCGAGGACTTTTCCGGGGAATCGTGTTGATCCCAGGCGGACCTGTACGAAGAAATGTACATCCATTCACCGGATTAAACCACACGTGCCGCGTTGCGGCAAGCTCGGCTGGCTGACCGTCGTCCGCGAGGCGGCGAATGAATGCTTCGGTGAGTTTGTTGTGGCATGCGTAGCATTCGTTTTGCGAACAGTGTTACTCGCACTTGCGAATCGTCTGGGACCCGCGGTATAATGGATTGCTTGCGGGCTCTGTAGGTGGCCATGGCTCACAAGTCTATTAGTTAAAAGGAGTTACATGACGCCTGGGGGCTCCTGGGTGTTTACGAGGGGTTCTTCTAAGCCGGATGTTTCAAGTCCTGCCGGGGTCGCCATTTTCTGCCCGACGTTCTGGCGATCAAGATGCACCTCATCAAGAAGGGCCGAGCGGCCAGCGCCAAACTCCTTAGGGGAGCGCGATCACCGTTCACACCTTCAGATCATTCGCTGGGCTGTGTGTTTGTTGACAACCATAATGAAGCCATCTAGATTTGTATCTCGCAGGTCAAGTTGTAATAGCGCGCGGGCGGGCGATGCGGTCGGTCCGTGTATTTCGGGTTTCGTGCCCGGACAATAAAGAGACTAAAGAAGGATGTCACCTATCATGCGAAAACTGATCTTCATGCTCATCACGCTGGCGTGGGTGATTTGTCCTTGTCACGCGGCGGCGAAATCGTACAGCGTTCCCGACATTCACATCCAGGTCGAGGCGAGGCCCGACGGTGAGATGATAGTGGAAGAGCAGATTACCTACCATTTCAACGGGTCGTTTTCCTTTGCGTACCGCGATATTCCGCTTAAGCGCGGGGAGTCGGTCTCGGACGTTGTCATAAGCGAAGCAGGCCGGCCCTTCACCGACACGACGGGCAAACAACCGGGCACGTTTTCACAAACGAAGTCAGGCGACAACGTGCGCGTCACTTGGTACTTCCGGGCGAATAACGAAGGGCGCACGTTCAAGCTGGAATACAAGGTGTCCGGTGTGATTCAGCGATACAGCGACGTCGCGGTTCTGGACTTCAAGTTCATCGGCGACGGCTGGGACCGCCCCATTGGCAATGTGGCGGTCCGTGTACACCCGCCGCGGGGGGCTTCGGTCTCGGATGTGCGTGCCTGGGCACACGGTCCGTTGCACGGAACGGTGGATATCCAGGCGGGTGGCGTGGTTCATCTCGATGTGCGGCCTCTGCCTGCCAGGACTTTTTGGGAAGGACGCATTATCTATCCGTCCGCGATCTTTCCGGAGATGCCGGAGCAGGATTTGGCCATGCGGGAGCGCATTTTTGAAGAGGAGAGCGGATGGGCCGAAGAGGCCAATCGAACGCGTGAGGCGCATCAACGTTTCCTCGCAGAGCAGAACCTGCGGTGGGAGCAACAACAGGCGCTCGCTGGCCGTTTTGGCCCGGTTGGGTGGGTTCTCGGTCTGGCCGGGTTGGCGATGTGGTTTGTGCTCTTTCGACGCCATGGCAAGCCATATGATGTCAAGTCTAGAGCGGTCCCCGGTGAAATCCCCAGCGATCACCCGCCCGCGATCGTGTCTTACCTCGTGTTCAACAGAAACGTCGGCGGTTCGGCGATCGTGGCGACCCTCCTGGATCTCTCCAACCGTGGTTACATCGAGATCGAAGAGACAACGCACGAGAAAAAGAGGTGGTTTGGAGGTTCGCGGAAAGAGACCGATTACCGTTTCTTCACCGGACAGAAGCCGATCTCCGAACTGGAGGCATACGAAAGGGACCTGCTGGATTTTCTTTTGAACAAGGCCGGAACGGGTTCCGAATTCACCATGTCCGGGGTCAAGAAAACAGCCTCGAAGAACCGAAGTAAGTTTCGCAAATGGTTCATGGAATGGATCAAGCAGGTTAAAGAACACGGCAAGACGTTCGGCTTCTACGAACCGATCGCCGTGGGGCCGGTCGTCCTCAATGTGCTCGTGGGTATCGCCATCCTCGTCGGCGGGATTGTGCTCAGCGTTGTAACTGACACGGCGGCGGGCGTGCCAGCGATGGTCATGGGTGGGATACAAGCGCTGTTGTCGCTTGCACTGCGGCGGCACACCGCGGAAGGCAGGAGGTTGGCGATAGCGTGGCGGGCTTTTCGTTTGCACCTCAAGAGCACGTCCAAGGCGCTCGGGCCGGTCAGTCTCTCGTCCGGCGACTGGAGTCGCTACCTGGCCGCGGCCATACTCTTCGGCGTGCATAAAAAGCTTCTTCCTCGAATTGAGATGGTCGATGAGAGCGGTCACGCTGTCTGGCCGGTGTGGTATCACGCCGCGCTGGGCTCGTCTTCCGGCGATTTCTCCGCCCTTGCCGATGGATTTAGCAGCATGGTTACTACCATGTCATCGACCATGAGCTCCGCTTCGGGCACCGGCGGTGGCGCGAGCGGCGGTGGCGGTGGGGGAAGCGGCGGCGGTGGTGGTGGCGCGGGATGACCGATGCAGTTAAGCGCTTACCTCTCGTAGACGGGCTAGATTGAGCGATTCGACCTTGCGAACCCGTCCGGGGGCGCCATTGCCGCGAATTCGCTGATGCTGTAATCTACGATCTTCTTTTTCGACTAAAAACTAATCATGCAAGGGACGTCGACAGCGTATTATCGCCTTCTTGTTTTTGCCCTCCTGATTGTCTCCCTGTGCCTGCCAGGAACCCAAAGTCCAACCGCTGGGACACCGGTTTCGTTAGGCGAACTCGTTTCACAGCTGAAGAGCGATCCACGGGGCCCGTATAAACGTATAGCGTGGTTTTGCCCCGACGGTCGGGTCCAGCCCGCCAACCAACCGTGCGATGAGCCCGGCGGTATCCAGCACGCACTGCCCAAGGATGTCGTGGTGCGCGCCCGGGAGGAACACGGCGTCTATCTGGGTCAGATTCTCGCTGGGACCGACTTCGACTCATTCCTTGATGCGGAGAACGAGTTCTCACGGGCAAAACAGTACGCACTCGAGAAGTTTCTGCGAGCGGTTGACGACGGCTGGATCATGAGGAGGGGCCGGTACTACCGGGGCGCAACGCAGGCCGAGGACGAGAGCGGATGGGGACTGGCTTTTTTAAATTGGCTGCTTGCCAAAGACGATATCATCCGGTCGCATTTCTTTTTCGCGCGGCAGATGGCTCGTGACCTCCCACACCGCGATGTCACCGACCGCGCCGTCCAGATCCGGGCGCTCTCCAAAGCTCTTGCCGATTCGGTGTCCGCCTTCAAGAATATCCGCGTCAAGATCCATAGCCGGCCGGATTCGACCGATATCGGTGAGGTCGAGCGTTTTCGTCAGCGTCACCAGGGAAAGCTAACGCCCCAGTTGGGAACGTTGTTGGAGACACTCGCGGCCGATCTTCGCGTCACATACGGCGCCGTCCCGGTTGCCGGACTGGCTCGCTATCTCTCCCGCATACCCACCGGTCCCGTGACCCATCAGCTCGAGGTGATGATCGATGCCCACATGAAAACGATCGAAGAGGGCGGGCCCGCGGCCCGCGAGCTAGCGATCGCGATCTCCGATCTCCTGTGGACAATCCGTGAACGACTGTCATCCGCCAAAACCGGTACAACCCGTCTACACCTGATCGATCTTTCGCTGGATCTCGAGAGCCTACTCTTTCGGACCATCTCGGGCTGGCAACCGAAGACGGTTGGCGAATTGGTTGAAAAGAATTTCGTTCTCGCTCGGGCAGCTGCAGGTTGCGGGTTTCTCGAGGTGTGGGAATGGCTCGAGGTTCGCGGGACGATCGCGCCCGAACCGGATGACCGCCAGTCGATGACCCGGTTCTCGGCGAAGGCTGACGCATCGTCGCGCGCCGTCGATTGGGGTGCGGCGATGGTGCGCTCTACATACCTTCCCGTCGTCGAGCGCTTTGCCACGTTCGAACCTCTCGCGCGGGGTTTTACCGATGATCGTATTCGATCCTCGGTTCTTCTCGCATTTGGCGAGACTGCGGGGCAGCTTTCCCGTGTGCTTTCGCGCTACTCCAGCGCCCCGCACGATGTGTTCGATATCGAAGGGAAGGTCCGTATACGCGGTTTGAACCCGGGTCTTGCCGTGGGCGAGCTCGAGGTCGTTCACGGCATTGCCGAGGCCGTCGATTTCTTGCCGGACAAGATCTATGTGCTGCGTTTCCCCCCGGCCGATCTGCAGCCGGTCGCCGGTTTGATTAGCGTTTCCGAGGGGAACATCGTTTCGCACGTCCAGTTGCTCGCAAGAAACCTCGGGATTCCCAATGCGACGATCGCTCCGGAAGAT
Organism: uncultured bacterium; assembly: GCA_965372355.1. GTDB lineage: Bacteria > Krumholzibacteriota > Krumholzibacteriia > WVZY01 > WVZY01 > CBDVBZ01. The sequence goes on from CBDVBZ010000093.1 coordinate 11,156, forward strand.
TTCGAGCGGTTGATGGCCTACTCGGGGGTCCGCGTGTTCTATGCGGTGTCGGCGAAGGGGCGGGTGATTGTCAAGAAGGCGTCCGATATGACACCGGACGAACTGGCCCTGCTCGAGAACGAGGTGGGGGATACATCGGCAAAGATCAGCGTTCCCACCGACCGTATTGACCTCACGCGGACGGAGTGCGTCGATCTCAAATCGTTGCGTGCGGGAGACTCGGGGAGCGTTTGCGGGCCCAAGGCGGCAAATCTCGGCGAGCTGAGTTTCCATTTTCCCGATAAGGTGGCGCCGGGTGTCGTGGTGCCGTTCGGCGTGTTTCGCAAACACATGGATCAACTCATGTCCCCGGATGGAACAACCTACTGGGATTTCTTGACCGACACGTTCGAAGAGGCATCGAAGCGACGCGAGCGCGGTGACAAGGGCGAGGAACTCTACACGGAAGCCAGGCTTGTGCAGCTCCAAGCTGCGATCCGTGCGATGCCGCTTCTTCCCGACTTTGAGAACGATCTGCGTCGTTCGTTTGCGCGTGTATTTGCCGGGAGCGTGGGAACCGTGCCGGTGTTCATCCGAAGCGACACCAATATGGAGGATCTGGACGATTTTACCGGAGCGGGTCTGAACCTCACCGTTCCCAACGTCGTGACGGTGACCGCCATTTGGCGGTCGATCCGCGAGGTCTGGGCGTCGCCGTTTACACGGCGAAGTTACCGTTGGAGGCAGCGCTTTCTCGAGAACCCCATCCATGTGTATCCTTCCGTGCTGTTGCAGCGCAGCGTCGATGTGGAAAAGTCGGGCGTGATGATCACTCACGGTCTCGATGTGACAGGAAGCGACGACATCGTGATTGCGTTCAACCGCGGCGTCGGCGGAGCCGTCGGTGGTCAGGCGGCGGAAACGGTGCTGCTCCGCCACGACGGCATCGATGTGCTGCTCTCCCCCGCTCGCGAGACGGTGTTCACGCATTTGCCCAAGTCTGGCGGGGTTGCTCGAGGCGTGGCGAGCTTCGAGACGCCGATCGTTACCCGGGCCGAGAGAGGGGCGCTACGGCGCGCGGCCAGAGAGATCCTCACCCAAATGCGCTCTAGCGGATTGCAAGGGGCGCTGGATATCGAACTCGGTTTTCTCGATGGGGATATCTGGCTTTTTCAAGTGCGGCCGTTTGTCGAAAACGAGCGCGCACGCGCCTCCGCATATTTGCAGGCGCTGGATCCGGTCCAGACCGAGGATATCCGTGTTGCGATGGATGAGCGGTTTGACGGCGAGTAGAAAAAAGGAGCGGGGTTTGAAACGGGTTCTTTTGCTAACGGTCTTCGCGGCGGTCATCGTGCTCGCCGGGGTCGATACGGCGTGGGACTACCCGGTGGATGGCTATGCGTCGACGGGGATTCGACGTCTCGAGCGCTTGCGCCTGCGACTGGCGGGTGAGATGGACGGGCCCACGCCGGTGGCGGGTGGACGCCGTGCGCTCTCCGATATTGCGCTCCGTGCGACCCATCTGGTCGATCTCGAGGGCTTCCCGGAGCCGGATTCCTCACTGTCGGCATCGATCACCCGGCTCTTTGCCGATCGTGACAAGAGCTATGGCCTCGCGCTGCTCGACATCACGCCGGGTGAGCCGATCCGTTATGCGTCGCTGCGATCTCACGCCCGCTTTTCCCCCGGTAGCGTGGGAAAGCTGGCGATCGCCGCGGGGCTGCTTGCCGAGCTGAAGAAGTTGTTTCCCGAATCCATCGACGACCGCCGGCGACTGCTGCGAGAGCGGATGATCACCGCAGATCACTGGATCGTCTATGACACCCACAAGGTGGTGCTGTTTGATCCGGCCAGCCGCCAGGTCGGGTTTCGGCCGATCGAGGAGGGCGATACGTTCTCGCTCTATGAGTGGTTCGATCACATGATATCGGCCAGCGCGAACGCTGCGGGCAGCACCGTGTGGAAGGAGCTTCTGTTGATGCGCGAGTTTGGTCGGGATTACCCGCCGAGCCGCGAGCAAGAGCGGCGGTTCTTCGACGACACTCCCAAACAAACGTTGCGCGAGATGGCGCTTTCCGTGGTCAACGAGCCATTGCGCGAGGCGGGGATTGCGGAGAGTGAGTGGCAGCTCGGCAGCTTTTTTACACGAACCGGTAAAGCGATCGTACCCGGTGCTCCGAGCTATGTCACGCCCAACGCGCTGCTTGTTTTTCTTTTGCGGATTGAACAGGGAAGGGTGGTCGACGAATGGTCGAGCCTCGAACTCAAGCGCTTGATGTATATGACCGAAAAACGGATTCGCTACGCGTCCTCGCCACGACTCACCCAGGCGGCAGTTTTTTTCAAATCGGGGAGTCTCTATCGATGCAAAGAAGAGCCGGGTTTCAAGTGCGGCAAGCACCAGGGGAACGTTGACAATTATATGAACTCAGCTGCGATTGTCGAGCGGCCCGACGGCCGCGTCTATCTCGTCGCGTTGATGTCAAATGTCCTTCGAATCAACTCGGCCGTCGAACACCAAACGCTCGCCACCTACATCGACCGGATCATTACCCGGGGCGATTGACAGGGCGTCCTCGACGGCGGGTAGAATGTCACGCAGGATCTTTTCGCCATTGGAATCCTCGACGAGCGCCGCGAGTATGTAGCGTCGTCCGTCGTCTCCCCACACGAGTACCGAATCGCCATGCCAGTTGCGCCACGTGCCGGACTTCCGGTAAACCGACGCCTCCGTTCCCAACTCGGCCAGCGCGCGGCAGAACTTGTGTTGAATCCCCGGGCAGGAAAGGGCGTCGAGCATCCTCGCCGATCGCTCGCGGCTGACCAGTCTGCCCGTGGCGAGCAGAAAATAAAATCGGCACACCTGATCGACCGTCGCCGCGTGCGAGTAACCCGCGACGGGGTCGGGATAACGAGGCCCCGAGGAGTGATAGCGTTTGCCGAGCCAAATGCCACCGCCACGCGACTCGTCGTAGAAGCGATAGCGCGGGTTGGTCACGGTGGCCCGTATCGCCTTCAGACCGACGGTGTCGATCACGCGTGTCGCCGCGCGGTTGCTGGAGACTCGGATCATATCGACCAGATCGCGATTGAGTTCGGGTGTCTCCGCGAGCATGCCGCCGTCGAGCATTTCGTGTGCCGTCAGCAGCGCCGCGATCTTGGGGAGGCTTGCGGCGTAAAACATCACGTCCCCGTTTATCGCGGCAAATCGGATGTTGTCGAGGTCACAAAGATCGACGACCCCCACGGCCAGCCGACCCTCCTCGATCAGGTGATGCCAGGCATCGTTGCCGCGCAACCGGTTGTCGAGCCGCTCCTGCAGAGTGTTATCAGCGAGTCGGTCTAGCGGAGTCCATCGATGCTCGGGGAGCGATAGGGGCAGCGCGACCGGCACGGCAGCGGCAGGCACCGGCTGCGAGGCCGTGTAACCTATTCTTTTGAAGTCGGTTGGCGTTAGAAACTGAAACGCCACCGACAGTATCACAAGCCACGA
>CBDVBZ010000094.1:0-14549 GCA_965372355.1 uncultured bacterium
CCTCAAAGTCAAGACCGATGTGTTTCGGTGAGGCGACGATCGCTCGATCGGGAAAGAAGACGAGGCGCGCCTGAAATACAAACACTAACACGCAAGCGAGTAAGTAGGCGCCCAACAGGGCAAACAGGATTGTCATGGAATGACGCATGTCCTCGGCATATGCTATGATGGCAGTGACACTCAGGTCTTACAGTCGAAGAACATTGTAACCAGTACTCCCCTTTAATCCCAGAGAATACAGAAGGAGAACCATCATGGCCAGGACGTTCAAACGGATCGAAACCAAGGTCGTCCGCGCCGGTGAGCCGGACCCCCGCGTTATGGGCGCGGTGAGCATGCCGATCTTTCAGACAGCGATGTACGAGACGTTCGGCGGCGAAGGCTACCACGACATCAAGTACATCCGTCTCAACAACACACCGAATCATATCGTGCTGCACGAAAAGCTGGCCGCGATGGAGAACGCCGAGCAGGGGCTCGTCACATCGAGTGGAATGGCGGCCATAACAGCGGCCCTGTTCACCGCACTGTCGGCGGGTGACCATTTCTTGTGCCAGACATCACTCTACGGCGGCACCGACAGCCTGATCACGAGAGACCTCCCCAAGCTGGGTATCGAACACGATTTCATCGATCTCGATGATCCGGGGTCCTGGGAAGCCAAGTTGCGCCCGAACACAAAGGTGTTTTATGTCGAGACCATTTCGAATCCGTTGATTCAAGTGGGCGACCTCAAGGCGGGCGCGGATTTTGCGAAGGCACATAATCTCGTTTCGATGATCGACAACACGTTTGCCAGCCCGATCAACTTTCGTCCGATCGAGTGGGGTTACGACATTTCCCTGCACAGCTGCACGAAGTATCTGAATGGCCATTCCGATATCGTTGCCGGCGCGATCCTCGGAAGCACCGAATGGATCGAGAAGATCAAGAGGAAGCTCGACCACCTGGGCGGCACCCTCGATCCGCACGCGTGCTTTCTGCTGCACAGAGGGTTGAAAACCCTCGCGCTCCGTGTGAACTACCAGAACCAGAGCGCGTCTAAGATCGCCGAGTTTCTCGAATCGCACCCCAAGGTGGAGAAGGTCAACTACCCCGGGTTGAAAAGTCATCCCAATCACGCTCGCGCCAGTGAGCTGTTCGATGGGTTTGGGGGAATGCTCAGTTACGAGTTAGGGGGCGGGCTCGACGAGGTCGACAACTTTATGCGGTCGGTAACCATTCCGTTGATTGCGCCGAGCCTCGGCGGCGTGGAGACACTGCTCACCCGACCGGCGGCGACGTCTCATGCCGGTCTGACCAGGGAGGATCTCGAGCGGAGCGGCGTCACCGAGACGCTCATCCGCATGTCGGTCGGGATCGAGGCCACGGAAGACATCATCGATGACCTCGACCAGGCACTGTCACGGTAACTCCTTAACGCAGGCGCATTCGGATTTGTGGGCTGCGCCGAAGTCACGTCGACGCCTCACGTGCGGCGCGCCGCCAGAACTTGTGGGGTCATGAATGAACATTCTGATCGTCGAACCGTTCTTTACCGGATCCCACGCCATGTGGGCGCGGGGCTACGCGGAGCACAGCGCCCACGACATCGATATCCTCAAACTCTCGGGGAGCCACTGGAAGTGGCGGATGCACGGCGGCGCCGTCACGCTCGCCCGCCAGTTTCTGCAACGTGACCGCGACCCGGATCTGATCGTTGCCACGGACATGCTGGATCTCACAACGTTTCTGGCGCTGACGCGTCGTCGCAGCGCCGGCGTGCCGACCGCCGTCTACTTTCACGAGAACCAGCTTACCTACCCGTGGTCTCCCAAGGACCGTGATCTCAAGCGCGACCGTGACAAGCACTATAGCTTTATTAATATTACATCGACGCTGGCAGCCGACCGTGTGTTCTTCAATTCGCGTTTTCACCGTGAGTCTTTTTTGGGTGAACTGCCGGGTTTCCTCAGGCAATTCCCCGATCATCAGGAATTGGGTCAAATCGATGCGATTGCGGCGAAGAGCCACGTGTTGCCCCTTGGTCTCGATCTCGGGGCGTTCGATCGCGTCGGGCCGTTGAGTGACCCATGGCGTCGCGGCGACAAACGAACGCCGTTGATCGTCTGGAATCACCGCTGGGAGTACGATAAGAACCCGGACGAGTTCTTTGCCGCGCTCGAGGTCCTCGCCGGACGCGGCCGTGACTTCGATGTTGCGCTGCTTGGCGAGGTGTTCGATGTCGCGCCGGACGCTTTTACCAAAGGTGCCCACGGACTTGCCGACCGGATCGTCGTATCCGGCTTTGTCGAGAGCCGGGATAAGTATACGAAATGGCTTTGGCACTCGGACATCGTACCGGTGACGTCGCACCATGATTTTTTTGGGGCGAGTGTGGTCGAAGCGTTGTACTGTGACTGTTTCCCGCTTTTGCCCCGGCGACTCGCCTACCCGGAGCTCATACCGGACGAGCTACACGCCGTTTGTTTCTATGACGATTTCGACGATCTTGTTGGAAAGCTCGATGGCGCACTAACGAACGCGGATCGTCTGCAGACGGCACCGTTTCGTGACGCGGCATCGCGGTTCGATTGGCGTGTCGTAGCACCGAGCTATGACAACGCATTCCAGGATGTTACGTCTGCCAAGTGAGCGATTGACTTCCGTGATCTTTCGCTCTAGTATTGAGCGCTGCCCTTTGGCTAACACCATCCGCATCGCCGATACCGTGTACTATGCCTCCCGAGAAATGGAGATCTGAGACGTGCCATCGAAAGACGATTACGTAGAAGAACCCGAACCAATGGAAGCGCAGAAAGTGACACGCCCCCGTGTCGAGGAGTTGGACGAGATCCTCGGTGTGCCGCTGAAAGTCCTCGACGATGGCTTTGTGCGTGTTGTCGACTATATGGGTTCCGATGAGTCGATCGTCCAGGCCGCCCGTGTGTCGTATGGAAAAGGTACGAAAAAGGTCAGCGAGGATCGCGGTCTGATTCGTTATCTCATGCGGCACCGTCACACCACGCCCTTCGAGATGGCTGACATCAAGTTTCATGTCCGTGTACCGATGGATTGCTGGCGGCAGTGGATCCGACATAGGACGGCTTCTGTAAATGAATATAGTACACGCTACTCCATCGCCATCGATGCCACGCAGCAGACCGCCCCGGATGAATGGCGTCTGCAATCCTCTCTGAACAAACAAGGGAGCGACGCTTCGCTCGACGCCGCCAAAGGCCAAGAGCTCTCGGCCAAGGAAACCGAGTTTCAGGGACAGGCCCGCAGGGTTTATCAGCAACGCATCGACGCCGGTGTGGCGCGCGAACAGGCGCGCAAGGATCTGCCGCTATCCACGTACACCGAGGCCTACTGGAAGATGAATCTGCACAACTTGCTTCATTTCCTTTCTTTAAGGATGGACGAACACGCCCAGCTGGAGATCCGGGAATACGCCAGGACGATCGGCTACGAAGTGGTCCGCCGTTGGTGCCCGATCACGTGGGAGGCATTTCTGGATTACCGTTTTCAGACGATGGGTCTCACGAGACTCGACATGGAGATCGTGTCCGCGCTCGGCAAGGGCGACAAAGAATACGCCACCGCTCTGGCAACGGAGTACGGATGGCTCAAACGCGGTGAAAAAGGGCTCAAGCGACACCGCGAACGCAACGAGCTCGAAGCAAAGCTCAGACAGCTCAACCTGCCCATCCCCTGGCGGGAATAGAAGACCCGGGCCGACCGCTCAAGACGACACCGACGAGGACAAGCAGTGATTGCTTTCGCGATCCCGTGAAATCGCGTATCATGGGGGCAATCAACCGCGCATAACCACCATTCGCAACAGTTATGGGAGCCGTACACATGCCCGATCGGATGCGATTCGCATCAGCAACGACAACCGAACGTGTTTTGACCACATCGATGCCGAACTTGATCGGGGAAATCCGTCGCCAGATCCCCGAGGGCGGTTTCGATTTTGGACTTCTATTCATGTCCTCACACTTTGGCAAAGAGGCCGAGGAATGCGCGCGCGCGATAGGAGATGAGCTTTCTCCTCGCGTCCTCATCGGTTGCACCGGTGAAGGCGTCATCGGAAGCCAGGAAGAAATCGAACGAACACCGGCGATCACGCTGGCCGTGGCTCAGTTTCCCAATGTCGAGCTCACACCCGTTGTGTTCCCGGCATCCGAGCTGCAGCAGGCGCACGACGAGGGGACATCACCACTCGAGAACGTCGAGATTCCCGATTCCGTAAAACTCCTTGTGATGGTGGCCGACCCGTTCTCGACACCCATGGATCAACTCCTCGACTCCTACAATGAAACCTTCCCCGGCGTGCCGATCATCGGCGGTCTGGCGAGCGGCGGCCGGGCACCGCACGAAAACGCGCTAATCATGAACGACCTGGTTCTTCGGGACGGCGCCGTTGCGGTGGCATTCTCCGGTGATGTTGCAGTCGATGTCATTGTCTCTCAGGGCTGCCGCCCCGTCGGTCCGGTCCTGGAGGTCACGGAGGCAAGCAACAACGTTATACAACGCCTGGAAGGAAAACCGCCCCTCGATCACATTCAGGCGCTGGTCGAAGACCTCTCGAGTGAGGATCGCGAGCTCTTGAGAAAGGGCCTGTTCGTGGGCCGGGCAATCGATTCATCAAAAGAGGTCCTGGGACGTGGCGATTTTCTGATACGGGGCGTCACGGGTCTCGACCATAAGAATGGCGCGATCGCCGTCGGTGATTTTATCGAGGAGGGCGAGATCATTCAGTTTCATCTTCGCGATGCGGCGACGGCCCGCGAGGATCTGGAGATGATGCTTACGCCGCAATCGCTTTTTGGCCAGCCGAGCGGTGCGTTTCTCTTCTCGTGCAATGGTCGAGGCACGCGTCTCTACGATCACGCCAACGGAGACATATCGTCGATTCGGGAGTTTTTCCCGCGCCTCAACGTGGCGGGTTTCTTCTGCGCGGGAGAGATCGGGCCGATTGGCGGCAAGAACTTCCTCCACGGCCACACGGCCAGTCTGGCGCTGATCCGCCCGCAGTCGACCATCAGGATAAATCCCGGACCCACCGGAAGCGAATAAGCAACCCCTATATAAGGAGAGGTTATGAAGATCGCAGTCATCGGAATGGGAAACGTGGGCGGCACACTCGGCACACGCTGGGCCTCCATAGGCCACGACGTCGTTTTTGGAGTCCGCGAACCAACGAGCCCGAAGGTAAAATCGCTATTGAAGCTCACGGAGAACAAGGCCCTTGCGGCAAGCGTGCTCGATGCGGTCGCCTCGTCCGATGTGGTTGTCCTCGCAACACCCTGGGAGTCCGTACGTGATGCAATCGCTGTCGCCGGAGACTTAAGGGGCAAGGTCGTCGTGGATTGCACAAACCCGATTGCAGAGAACCTCACCGGGTTGACCATCGGCATGACGACTTCGGCGGGTGAACAGGTTGCGCAGTGGGCCCCCGGCGCCCGTGTGGTCAAGGCGTTCAACACCACGGGTTCGGGCAATATGGCCAACCCGGAGTACGCCGAGGGCAAGGTCACGATGTTCATCTGCGGCGATGACCCGGATGCAAAGGAGACCGTGTCGGCGCTGGCGACAGACCTCGGGTTCGATGTCTGCGACAGCGGTCCGCTCCAGATGGCCCGCTATCTCGAGCCGCTGGCGATGACGTGGGTAAAGCTGGCCTACGCGCAGGGCCTCGGCCGGGACATCGCATTCAGACTGATCAAACGCTGACGCGCGCACCGTTTTTGCGTACGCTCCGCAAGCACACGCTCATCTCGGTGGGGCGGTGGCACGACAGCATCTGCTACAGCATTCTCGATACCGAGTGGCCCAAGGTCCGGGAATGACTAAAGAAAAAGTTGACCGGCACCGACCAGAGAAAAGCTCCGCGGAATCGTTGACAAACCCACGTTCCCATCACATATTCCCGTCATAGACAGATATCCGGACCCCCACCGGATGTCTTTCCTCACCAAAGACCGACCAATCCCCACAACAAAAACCCCCACGACGAGTCATGCACTCTGAGCCGCACCCCCATGCGAGCACGGCGCAGTATTGCTGCGTTGCCGCAGTACTTCTGCGTTTCATAAGGAAGAGGGATCACCAGGGACTCGTTCGATACCAGGCAAATCGCGAGTCCCTGGTGCGGGGGTGTTTGAGGTTGACACTCAACCAACCCGTTATCTATTGTCGCGCCAGGTAGCCGTTCCCCCTTGCAACGGAGGACCCATGGCCAAGTCCCGGCGCGATGTGTTCGCTGCAATCAACGACCCAACCCGCCGCGAGATTTTGAGTTTGCTGGCCGATGACGCCCTGCCCGTCGGCGCGCTGACCGAGCATTTCAGAATCAGCCGTCCGGCGGTATCGAAACACCTCCGGGTGCTCCGTGAGTCCGGGCTCGTTCAGGAAGAGAGACACGGACGCGAGCGGGTCTACTCGCTCAGCTCCAAACCGCTGCAGGAGGTTCGAATCTGGATCACCCAGTTCGACCGTCTGTGGGCAGTCAAGCTCAAGAGTCTCAAATCCCGCGTCCCCAGCGGCGGCTGACATCGAAGCAAGAACTGCACGAGTTCGTTCTTCCCTCGCTGTTTCATCGACTGTCAAGTTTTGCGCACAGATCATGGAGCGTGTTACGGTCGCAAATACTGCTTTGTGTCCAAAGACCGTTGGGTTATGCTGAATCAAGCTTACGACTGTAGGATATTGTTCGTCCCGAAAGGATGAGGAGAATCAGATGGAAATCCGCCAAACCGCCAAAGACAACGCTGTCGTCGTCCACCTTACCGGGGAGATATGGGGGCGGAAAGGCGAGCCCGAACAATTGAGGGCATTGGTCGGCAAACTCGTCGAGGACGGCAACATTCGGGTGGTCTTCAATCTCGCGAAGGTCAGGCTGATCTCGAGCATCGGCATCGGGATGCTGATCGCCGGTTACAAGGCGTTCACCGAAGGCGGCGGTGCCATGGCCATTGCCGAGCCCAGCGACCCCATAAAACCCGTCTTTCGAGTCCTCCGGGGCCCATTTGAGGTCTTCGAGACGGAGGACGAAGCAGTCACCTACGTCCAACGCGAACAACAAGAGAACTAACGCCTCCCTGCCCACCATGCTCGTTTCTGCCGATCACATCCTCGCCTTTATCATTGCAGCTGCCTGGCCGCTCTACGCCGCATGGGTGCAGTTTCCCCGTCTGAAACGCGGCATCGCCATGGGAGTGCCCGGCATCCGGGTTCGCGCGTACTTGCAGGCGATGCTCACTCAGTGGGTCCTGGCCATACTGGCGATCGTCATGTGGACGCGTCTGGGCAGACCGGCCGCCGATCTCGGTTTTGAACTGGTTGGTGGATGGCGTCTTGCCGTTGGCGTGGCCGCGCTGATCCTCGCCGTTATCCTTTTCGAGGTGCAACGGCGCCGTGTGACGTGCAGCGAAGAGGCCCAACGGGAGCTAAGAAAGAAGATCGGGGATGCCGGCGCGCTTCTGCCGGCAGACGTCAAGGAGCTGTTCCTCTTCTCTCACCTGTCGGTGACGGCGGGTATCTGCGAAGAGATTCTCTATCGCGGCTTCCTCATCTGGTATCTGACACAGATCGTCGGTCTCGTGCCGGCGGTGATCCTGTCATCGGTCTTGTTTGGATTCGCCCACCTCTACCAGGGTAAAAAAGGCGTCGCCCAGACGGGTATCGTGGGTCTCGTCTTTGCCCTGCTCTACGTCGTGACGGGTGCGCTGTGGGTCCCGATGCTTTTGCACACGCTCGTCGACATAAACAGCGGCGTGCTCTGGTACCAGATTCGAAACACACCCGTGATAAGCAACGATGTCGAACCGCCCGTGCCGCCGGGCGAGAAATCGGAGACCGAATGACAAAACGATGCGCGTGGGCACGGGGGAGCGATCTGGACATCGCGTATCACGATCACGAATGGGGTGTCGCCGTCTACGATGATCGTCTGCTCTTCGAGTTTCTCACGCTCGAGGGGGCCCAGGCGGGGCTCAGCTGGTCGACGATCCTCAAGAAACGCGACAACTACCGCAACGCGTTTTCGAATTTCGATACAGAAAAGGTTGCGAGATTCGACAAACGCAAAGTCGCCCGCCTTTTGAAAGATCCGGGGATCGTCCGTAATCGTCTCAAGGTCGAATCCACCGTGAACAACGCCAGACGGATCCGGGAGATTCAGAGGGAGTGTGGAAGCTTTGCAGGGTATATGTGGCAGTTCGTGGGAGGCGAACCGATCCAGAACCGGTGGCGGTCAATCGCGGAGATACCGGCTCAAACGGACGAATCCAGGCAAATGAGCAAGGACATGCGCAAACGCGGGTTCGGGTTCGTTGGCCCGACGACCTGCTATGCCTTTATGCAGGCCGTCGGGATGGTAAACGATCACGAGGTTGGTTGTTTTCGCTACAAAGACATCCGCTCTGCCTCACGCAAAACCTCACTCACCCGCAAGGCCTCACGCGCGCGAAAGACCAAGGACTCAGCGAGACGGTGATTTCTCCTTCAAGTAGCGCATGATTCCCGCAAACTGGCTCTCCCCGTCGAGACCCGCCTCCGCAAGAACCTGTACGGCCTGACCGCTTCCCAGAAAGTGACCCTTCTGGAATGGATACATCGTCATCTGGCGGCCGTGCTCCGACATAATCCAACGGTACATGGTCGGCAGCGTAAACCCGGTAATGCCCATCGCCGCTTCGGCCCTTTCCTTCGGGTATATCTTCTCCTGTTCGGCCGGCGGCAGCAGGTCGAACAGCTCCGCGCTCGAAACATAGTACACGTTGAGGTCAACGCCTTCCTTCTGAAGCAGCGGCAACGCCACCGTGAGGAAGTCGTACGCAACCTCGCTGCCCTGGATAACCACTGTCCCATCACCATCGCCATTGGCCCGTCGAAGCGCGTAGACGCCGGAACGTGAATCGGTGGCCGGCGCGATACCCAGCGCCTCTCGATCCAGAATCGTCTCGTTGGGCCGCGTCACAAACGGTGCAATGACTGCAGGCCGTTTGGCCATCGCTGCGGACATCAGCGGCCACAACTCCTGCGGATCCCACGGTGTCAGCGTGATCGCCGTGCCCCGCGGAAAGTTCTCCTGCAGCAACTGGAGCGGTTGAGGATCGGCGTGCGTCGGTCCATCCTCTCCGGTCTTCACACCGGCGTGTGCACAAACCAGTACAAATGGGCGATACGGTTCTTCTGCGATCGCCTGTTTTGCCTGATTGCCAATAGCGTGCAGGCGTGCGGCAATATGACCCAGCGCCGCAATAAAAGCGCCATAAGACGATCCAACACCGATGTGTCGTCCGTATGTCGAAAGCCCCGAGAGGAGCGCACAAATCGCATCCTCACAGATACCCCCGACCGAGAGCAGACGCGCGTCGGGATTCGCCGCGGCGTTGTAGTAGCCTTTCGGAAAGTCCTTGCCGCCAACACTCACGCTCGTGGAACCCAGCAGGTCGGCCGACGCGATGAGAACCGCGCCGCCGCTCTTCTTGTTGAAGTACTGGAGAACGCGCCCCAGCTCGCCACGCAGAGTGCTTGTCGCTCCGGGCGCCAGTCGAAGCTCCTCGGGTATCTCTTCCCCGGTCTCGACTACCGCCGAGTAAATTGCCTCCACATCCGGTGCCCGATCCCGTGGCCCACGGCCCAGTTTGTCGAGACGGTCGCGGGCTTCGACGAGTTTTTCCGCAAGGTACTTCACCGTGTCCCAGTTGCCATCGAGCGATGTGCGGATCGTCATCAAGGCTTCCCAGAAACATTCCTCGACGATCACGGGTTTGTCGGCGCAATCGCAACGCTTCTCGCCTTCCTCGCACCGTGGCAGCGTGCCGCCCGTCTTGAGAAGCAGGGGCTCCACCGCTTTGTAAAAGCCATCCACGCAGAGCTTGTGACCCGCTCCATGCGAGGCTTTGCCCTCGATACCGTACTGCCATCCCTTGGTGGTCCGGTAGACGATCGCCGTCGGCTGGTTGCTGTCCATGTTCTTGGCCCGCCGTTGAGCGGCGACGATCTGCTGGAAATCGGTGCCTTCCGGGACGTAGATCACATTCCAGTCGTGCAGGTACGCGAATTCCATTGGCGTCCACTGCACGTAGTCGCCCGGCGTGTCGCCCTCGCGGCACACACGTTCCGTATCGATCGAGGCCTGGTTCCAGTCGACGTGCAGGATGACATTCTTCATCGACGAGGTCCCCGCCGCCGCCATCGCCTCACCAACACGGCCCGGTGTCATACCACCCTCACCCTCCACGATGTGGATCCTGGGTGCGTTATCGCCGTAATAGTCCAGCGCGCCGAGCGCCAGCCCGAGCGAGCTCGGCAACCCCACGCCCGATGCACCGGTCGATAGACGCACAAAAGGCGTCGCGGGCGTCGGGTGCCCGTCGAGCGGTTTTGCGCCGTACTTTCGAAAAAGAGGCGTGTCGGTGATCGGATTTCGGCGAAAGCCAAGCAAATCCTCGATTCGCAATCGAAGACGAAGATCCTGCGGTACCAGTTCCTTGGCTCCACTGAGCATCATCTCATCGCGAAGCGCCCACATGGCGTACAGCCCCAGCGCCTTGTGGCCCGCGGCGTACGAGATGATATCCGCGTCGGGCCGCCCCGGCTGCGACACGTCGTAATCCATGGTCTCGAAGACGATCGAGGTAACAAACCTGCCCGACGAAATCGATCCACCAGGATGCCCGGACATAGGAACATAGTTGTACATCACCGCGCACATGGAACGATAGACAAGGTCATACGCTTCCAGATACTTTACCTCTTCATCGCTCAGCGGCTTGTCCGTCTTGACCTCATCAGAGATGTCGATGTATTTGCCCCGTCTGGGTCCAAACGTGAGTGTCATGCTCCCGTCCTCCTAATGTAGATGCTCGCCTTTTTTTATATAACTCTGGAATCCGTCGATGTCTTTCGATGCGGCCTCTATCCGGCGGACTCCCTCTCCGAGTGACTTCAGATCGGTGGCTGTCGACAGACGCAGAAAGTGCATGCCCTCCGTCCCAATCGCTCCGAACGACCGCCGATCCATGGTCGCCACACCGTGGTTGTAAAGCGCAAACATTTGAAACAGGGTTGAAGGCGACGTCTTCTTTCTCACTTGTGGATCGAGCTTTTCGTAGGCATCGATAACGCCCAGGGCCTCGCACGCCCCACCGATGTTTGGAAACGCATAAAAGGCGCCCTCGGGTTTGTTGCAGCGAACGCCCTCGATCGCATTCAGTCTCTCGAACACAAAGTCACGTCTTTTCTGAAACTCTGCCGTCCTCTCGGCGACGATGGCTTTGACCTCCGGGCTCTCCAGCGCCTCCTGGCCGGCCACCTGGATAAAGGGTGGCGTGCAGGAGATAATATTGATATTGAGCTGCCGAAACACCATCGTCTCTTCGACCGTGGGCAGAATGGCATACCCCAACCGCCACCCGGTCATTGAGTATGACTTCGAGTGTCCGCTGGCGATAACGGTCCTTTCCGCCATTCCTTTTATGGACGCGATGCTCTCGTGCTTCTTGCCATCGAATACGATGTCCTCGTATACCTCATCCGAATAGATTCTCAGACCCGGCGACGCCTTGTCCTTGATGACCTGCGCGATCTCCTCCAGGTCTCCGCGTGTCAAGACACCACCCGTCGGATTCGACGGAGAGTTGATGATCAGCAACTTTGTCTTCGGCGTGATGAGTCTCTCGAGATCGGATGCGTTGAACCGAAAGTCTTTTTCTTCCGCCAGGTGAAGCGGCACCGGCACGGCCCCGAGATACGTCACCCACGACTCGTAGATCGGGAAGCCCGGGCTCGGATAGATAACCTCATCACCCGGGTCGACGTATGTCATCATGGTGTATGAAATCGGCGGTTTGGCGCCGGTGGCGACAACAACTCTCTCCGGCTGAACCGGTATCCCGCGTGTCTTCTCGACCTGCTTGGCGATCGCCTCACGAAACGGCAGTATTCCCTGTGGATCCGTGTAGTGTGTGTTGCCCGCATCGATCTGTTCCATACCGACCCGGCAAACACTCTTGGGGGTATCGAAGTCCGGCTCCCCGAGATTGAGTTTGATTACTTTAACGCCGCTCTCTTCGCACCGGCGTATATCGTCTCCGATCTTGAACGCATTCTCCGTCCCCAACGTGTCGATGCGGCTCGCAAAGACAACCGTGGAATCCTTGCTATTCGTAGTCGTCATGATCCCTACTCTCCCCAAAAAGAAAGCAGAGGCCAGCCGATACGCCGCCTCTGCTTGCGTTTCCTACCCAAATGTCTCGTCATGGCGAAACAAGCTATTTGCGTACCGGCATCGGCACAACTATTGACTCTAACATGAGTTGCCCCATCGGCCATTTGATTTTGATCAATTTTAGCGCGCGCCCCGCCGATTTCGATATTCCACTGGCACCTTCCCCTCTCGCATCGTATGCTTATGTTGTACCTCGAAGAAGCCATGAGGCCCCGCCGATCGATCTGATGAACGGAAAGAGTCATGTCCAGGCGCCTGACCTGCGTCGTGCAGACTGCCTTCGTCCTGCTAGTGATCGGTTTCGAGGCATGTAACCTCAACGACCCTCCCCAGCTACCGGTTCAACATGCCCCGATCATCGAGTATTTTCGACCCGATGAGTCCACGCTCGAACTCACCCTTGGACAGAATGTCGTCTTTTCGATAGACGCCATCGATCCGGATGGCTCTCCGCTTTCCTATCACTTCTTGATGGGTGATAGCACCGTCTCGAATGGTCCTGCCTGGCACTATACGGTTCGCGACACCGGCACGGAGACTGTCACCGCCCTGGTTTCCGATGGACAGCTCAGCGCGTCTGTTGCGTGGTCGCTCGAGCGGTCGGAGCCTCCGCCTCCCCCACCTCCACCTCCACCTCCCCCCCCACCACCACCCGACACGATCCCGCCCGACCCGGTTACACTCGTGTCTGCAGAGGCTGGTATCTACACCCAGGGCACGGTGCAGGTGCTCCTCCGTTGGATGGCCGTCGGCGACGACGGTATGGAGGGTCACGGGGCAACCCACGAAGTCCGATACTCCGACGAGCCTATCCTGGACGAAGCCACGTGGAGCGCGGCCGTGAAGCTCATCGTGGAAATTGCGCCCCCCGGAGTGATCCACGCTGTCACAGTCCATTTGCCACCGTGGCTGGGTCTGAAGTGGTTCGGTGTGCGGGCGACCGACGACGAGGGAAATATGTCGAGTCTGGGCAACACGCGTTCTGTGGAAACCGTATCCGTGCGCATTAGTGGCAAGGTTGTAGACAGCTTCAATCAAGAACCCATAGAAGGAATTCACGTTGTTACCCTAGGTTTCACAACGACGACTCAAAGCGATGGGACTTACGACCTGCTTACGGTCGTCGAGAATCAGGCTCACATCGATTTTCGGGACGAGTTCGACCATGATGATATCGGCCAATACATCGACACATACTTCGCCGGATGGGTTAGCCCGCAGACCCAGATCGACATTGCCCTGATCCCGGGTGTTGATCTCGAGACGACCGAGTATCCGGACGCGGGCACGTGGTTTCGGGAAATGAGCCATACGATGTACCCACCGTCCCACCACTTCGGAGACAACCGGCTGCGCACGTGGGTCCTGCCCATCAAGGTGTATGTGCATCCGCTCGTTCATAACGGTCTCGATTACCAGCAAGCGGCCAGGAACACGTTTGGCGATTGGGAGCGGTGGCTGGATATGGACCTTTTCGAAATTGTGGATGCGGAGCCCGATACCGGTGTCACGGTTGCTTACTCCACGTCGAACACGAGGGATATCTACGATGTCCGTGTGCGCGATGCGGATCTCTTTCCGGTCAAGGGGACCATCTACATGCGAAAGATCTATAGCGCCTCGGATGAATTGTACTATCGCACGGTCGTTGCGCACGAAATCGGACACGCGCTGGGTATGGATCACAGCACCGACCGGCTCCACCTGATGATCGGGTCCCGTGCACCTGTCGTATCAGAACCGTCACCCGATGAGATCTGGCTGGGAAAGGTGATGTACCATCTGCCACGGGGAATCGACATGGATACGTTCCGATGGGATTAGTATGGCTCGATGGTGACAGACGTGGTATAATACGCCGTGGATAAGCCGTGTACCGGTCGGCTTCGGACCCTACACCACGTGCCATCCCCCTCTCCTGGTCGGAACTGCCGGCCCCACGACTCCTCTACGTTACCTGATCGTCAAGCCTCACGACGCAAGGGGGTCCAACCATGAAGCGTCGTCTCTGCGAAATACTCTCGTTTTTCATCATTACACTCACTCCCATACTGGCCACAGCCGATCTGATCACCGTCCGCCAGGATGGGTCCGGGGACTATCTGACGATCATCGAGGCGGTTGCCGCCTCTGCCGCAGGCGATACCGTTGAAGTCGGTCCCGGCACATACCCGGAACCTGCCATGGTCGTGAATTACTCGCTGACCTTCCTGTCGACGGACGGCGCCGCCGCGACGACCGTAGATGGGCAGGATCTCGTCCGCATACTGGAAGTGAACAACTCGGGCACGAGCGTCATCGTGGATGGGTTTAGATTCATCGA
>CBDVBZ010000095.1:0-14145 GCA_965372355.1 uncultured bacterium
GGATCGCAGCCCAACATATCCAAGCACCTCTCCACCCTGCTCTCGCACGGCCTCGTGCACAGGCGCCCCGAGGGGACATCCGCGTTCTACTCGGTCACCGATCTGTCGATCTTTGATCTGTGCGATCAGGTGTGCGGCGGGATCGACCGCGACCTGGTCGCCCGGCGCAGGGCATTCGAGTAAAGGAGGCTCTTCGTGCGCCTGTCAATGTTGTTGATCGGATGCATCGCGTTTTCAGTCGCCGCTTGCGGCGGGCGTCAGGACCCGGTGTCTCAGCAGGATATCGAGCGGGCCCGGCAGACACTCATGCCATTGAAGAAACAACTCATGGCCGCACTCACCCAGGGACTCGAGCAAGGGGCGGACAGCGCGGTGGTTGTCTGCAAGACCCGGGCGCACGAGATTGCCGCCGGCATCGGCGGAGCCGATATCCAGGTCGGCCGCACCAGCCACAAGCTCCGCAACCCGGCCAGCGCGCCCGAACCGTGGATGGAGCCACTCCTCGCCGCCTACTCCAGCGGACGTGAAGAAGGCCCATACCGCGCTGTGTTCCTGGATGACCGAACAGTCGGTTACGTGGAGCCCATCTACATCAAACCGATGTGCCTGACCTGTCACGGGGACGTTACGGATCCGCTCGCAGCGAAGCTGAACGAACTCTACCCGGCCGATCAGGCGACCGGTTTTAGAGACGGAGACTTTCGGGGTCTGTTCTGGGTGAAAATGCGTCCGGCCCCGACGGGTTGAGTCGGGACCGGGCTTTGTGTAACAGTGCGCTGCATTCGCGGCGCCCGATATGGAGCACCGGATCCGCGTGATTGAGATTGTCTCGCACGGGTTTCGACGCCCGGCAAACGACTACGGTTCGCCTGCGCCGACGGTCAGGTTTGGCGCGAGATCGTTCGCCACGAGCCACTCGACCAGCTCACCTTTGACCGTTGCGTGAAATCCCTTATCGCGAATATGGACGTGTCCGGTATCGATCCAACGGATGGTCTTCGGCTCCCCTGCCTTCTCGTGCAGGAGCCGGCTGGCGTCGACCGGCATCCGATCGTCACCCGAGCCGCTCAGCATAAACAGCGGACGGGGTGATATCCGTCCCACGTATTTCAACGGCTCGAGGGGCGAGATGAGGAGTGACACGATCCAGGCTCCCGCGGCTGCCAACGGGCGTGGTCCACCGATGTTGGCCCGGAAGACCGTTTGCAGATCCCCCGCGCCAAAGAGCAGCGCGACACCTGCGAGACGCTCATCGGCCGCCCCCACCACAGGCCCGTACATCGCGCCAACACTTCCACCGACGAAAACGATCCGGTGCGGATCGACATCGCTGCGTCCCAGAAGATAATCCACGGCGAGCATTGTAGCGGGAACAGTGTTGAGAAGCGCCCGCCGGATCTCGGGCACCCTGGAGATGAACTCGAACACACCGAGTTTGCTCTTCTTCCCCTTGTAGGGGTAATCGAGGGCGAACACCATGACGCCGGGGGTTTCTTCCAGATAGTTCACGACATCCTTGCCGGTACGGATGCCACCCAACGCGAGTATCACCGGAAACGGCCCGCCGGACGACGGCACTTTCAGGTACCCGACAACCTCGAGCCCGTTGTCGTCCCAGAGGCCGACCTGAACGACTCGATACCCCGGGGCAGTCTCGATCACCGTCTCGGAGCGATCGACCAGGGCACCTTTGAGCTCAATGAAATAGTCCAGGTAGTCGTGGTCCCGGTAGATCTCGGCCGCCGTGTATGCAACGACCACGACGATCAGGATGGCGGCCGATATGACAAGTATCCGCTTTCGTTTGCTATCCATCGCCTACCGGTATTCAGGGTTGGGACTATCGAAGCGACAGCCGGCATCCCACAGCGAGCGCTGATTGCCGTGGGCCGGAATGCCCCCCGCGTCTTTGACCATCCGCGCCATATGCAACAGATTCCACGTCATAAAGGTGGTGTTGCGGTTGGTGAAATCGTTCTCCGGGCCGCCGGAGCCGGGATCGAGATACGACGGGCCCGGACCCACCTCTCCGATCCAACCCGCATCGGCCTGCGGCGGGACGACGTACCCGATATGCTGGAGCGCGTAGAGAATCGCCATCGAGCAGTGTTTGACCCCGTCTTCGTTTCCCGTGATGAGGCAACCACCCACCCGACCATAGTACGCGTACTGCCCCTGGTCGTTCAGGTCCCCGCTGCTCGCGTAGAGCCGTTCGATGACCTGCGTGCAAACCGATGACTTCTCACCGAGCCAGATCGACGAGCCGATGACGAGGATGTCCGATGCCTCGACTTTCTCATAGATGGACGGCCACTCGTCGTTTTTCCATCCCTGCTTCTTCATATCGGGGTAGACGCCAAACGCAATATCGTGGTCGACCGGCCGGAGCATCTCGACCGACACACCGTTCTTCTCCATAATCTCCTTGGAGATCTTCATAAGGCCTTCCGTGTGAGATAGCTCCGGTGTGCGCTTGAGCGTACAGTTCAAAAACAGCGCCCGCAGATCGGAAAAATCCCACGTGCTCGATTTACACATTTCTATCTGTCGGTCATTCAATGTCATCGGTCTCTCCTCGTGGATCCTCGGTGGCTGTGGGCGGCTCCATAATAGCACATCAGGCACTACCGGTTGCCCGAAGGCCCAATCCGCTGTAGACTCGATGGACCGGCGGCGCCCGAGGGCGGCACACCGGTACCCGCCATCAGCACACGACATCTTTGCAGACAATCATGGCCGACAGGAGGTTGCTTTGCGCAGCGAGACTCGAATCCAGCATTCCGGTTTGATCGCGGCCCTGGTCGCGATTCTGCTCTTTTCTTTTGCCGGCAACGCATTGACGCAGGACCCGAAGCTTCCACCGGGCGATCGCCCGCCACCCGATACCTTCTCGCGCATCAAGGACGCCGGAGTCGCCGCGGATCACGAGGGCGCGGACTACGTCATCGTCTACGATTATGCGATAAACAAGATGAAGCCCACCGGTGTGACGTACGTCGAGAGCGAGATGATCTATAAGGTGCTCACTCCCGGCGGGTGCCGAGACCGGTCGGTGCTCAGGTGGAACTACGATCCGCAGAGCAGCTATGTCGATGTGCTCGAGGTCAACATTATCAGGGATGGCAAACGGATTCCGGTGGATGTCTCACTTGTTCACGATCTGCCTGCACCGCAGGCCTGGATCTACTGGAAGGATCGTATCAAAACTCTCCAGCTCCCCCGTCTGCACACAAACGACGGCATCGAGATCAAGACCTTTCGCAAGGGGTTCACGTATGCGCTTTTGAGTGATGATGCACCCGGCGAGGGTACGAGCGCCGCGGGTTTAACCACTTCCCGACAGGCGCCGAGTGACGATCGATACATTCCCCCGATGCCGGGAGAGTATTTCGATATCGTTCTCTTTGCAGACGCGGTGCCGGTCATCGAGAAGAAGTATGTCTTGAGCCTGCCGCGGAAAAAACGGCTGCATTCCGAGGTATACAACGGTCCGCTCTACTCCAGCACGACGTATACGGAGGACAGAACGGAGTACACCTGGTGGGGTTTGAACCTGCCCCCGCCATCGCACGAAACGCGTCAGCCGGACCGGAGTGACTATGTCGCAAAGGTTGTAATGGCCACGGCGGAGAGCTGGGAGGCAAAGAGCCGCTGGTTTTTCGACGTGAACCGGGACCAGTTCGAAGTCACGCCCGATATCCAGACGAAAGTGGATGAGATCCTCGATGACGCGGGTGTCGCGAACGCCTCGGAAGAACGCAAGGCCGAGACGCTGCTTCACTGGGTCGCCCAGAACATCCGCTACAGCGGCCAGACGATGGGTGACGGAGAGGGATTCACGCTCCACCCCGGCACGATGATCTTCGAGCAGCGGAGCGGTGTGTGCAAGGATATCGCCGGGATGCTGGTCACAATGATGCGGGCCGCGGATATGAACAGCTTCGCCGCGATGACGATGGCGGGCAGCCGGATCGATCAGGTCCCCGCCGATCAGTTCAACCACTGTGTGTGCGCGCTACAGAAGGATGACGGGTCCTTCGTGATGTACGACCCGACCTGGGTGCCGTACAACAACAACATCTGGTCGCTTCTCGAGGCGGAGCAGCACTACATCGTCGGCTCACCTGTTGGTGAAACACTCTCGCGGATCAAGTACAGCCCACCGGAGCAGTCCCCGCTTCGCATCGAGCACGATGCGACGCTTGGCAACGACGGCACACTCGAGGGGACGTTGCGACTCTCGGGTTCGGGAGCGCTCGACGGCCGCCTGAGGCGGCTCGTCAATGGAAGCCGTCTCCAGGAGATGAACGTTTTGTTTGCCCGGGTCCTCTCCCCCATCAGCACCCGTGTCGAGGGGGTTCAGTCCGAATATCTCCAACCGGATGACTTTAGCGAGGACATGTGGATAACGATCCGCTACCGCATTCCTCACTTTGCCCACGCGATCGAGGGTGGATTCGAGTTCACGAGTCCCATGATGCAGGTCGTGTTGAACGACGGCAATCTCTTCCGTGCCGGAAGCACAAGCTGGGCCGAGGAGCGGGAGACCGATGTCTTTCTGTACTACACCCAGCTCATCGAGGGCACTGAGAACATACGTCTCCCCAGGGGCTACAAGGTTCTCGAACCCCCATCGTCGAAGGAGATCGACGAGACCTACGCCTACTTCAAGGGCACGAGTCGAATCAAGGGCCGGACTTTAACGATTACACAGCGCGCCGAGATCCGCCGGCGCCAGATACCGCCCGATGGTTACGCGGGTTTCAAACGGGCCATCGACGAGGCAAAGGAGTGGGGCGACACCTCCTTCCGGATCGAGAAAGGAGGCAAGTCATGAATCGTCTCATGGTTGCCGCACTCGGGCTGGCAGCACTCATAATGGTATCGGCGATACCGCTCTATGCGGGGTCCATGGGCACATCGGGTGGGCACGATCTCGATCTCTTGTGGTCGCGTGCGCAAAAGCGGTTTGACACATCCAAGCACGACGCCATCCTGCTTCTGGAAAGCCGGCATGTCACGATCCTGCCGAACGGGGACAGACGGACCAGGATCCACCGTGTCGTGTGGATCGGACGGTCTGTGGTCATACGCGGCCACGCCGATCTGCGGATTCCCCACAACACCGCCAACTCGACGCTGAGCATCTCCGCGCTGCGAACGTGGAGAGACGGCCGGTGGTGGCCGGATGAGTCGGCGATCAGCCCTTCGGCCGTTGTGGAGACACTTCCCTACGCCCTGGCGCTGGCCGACGACTACACACCGATGCGCGAGACGATGCTTCTCCACGACGGCATCGAACTCCCCTGTATCATGGAGACCACATACGAGATCGAGGAGCGCGGCGGGGCGTCGGATGGTGCCGATGGTTTGTGGGTCTTCCCACAGCGCGACCCTGCCGTGGTAATCGAATTCAGACTCAGCGTTCCTGTGGAAGCGTCGTTGGTGTTTCACTCGGGCAACGGGGCCCCCGAGCCCGATGCGACCAGCGGCATCGGACAAACGGTCACATGGACGATCGAGAACGTCGATCCTGTGGGATCTCCCCGCATCACCGATCCGGCGAGCCACGCGCCGTACGTCGCATGGTCCACATGGAAGGACTGGAAGACACTTGGCAAAAAGGTCTCCTCGAGTTTTGACGACGCAGCAGTCGTTGGCGAGGCACTGGCCGACACACTGACCGCGCACCTCGAGCAAACGCCCAGTGCCATGTCGAAAGCGCGGGCGATCGTTGCCTTCGTCAACGAGTCCACGCGCAGCATTCATTATGATACCCGGTTCTGGTCCTTTTCTCCCCGCCCCGCGTCTCGGACATGGGAGACGGCCTACGGTCACGGTTACGACCGCGCCGTTCTCGCGGCGGCTCTCTTCCGTGAGGCGGGGCTCACGGCCGAGCCGGTGTATCGATCGGTTGGGTCGAGTGGCATCGATCCGGATATACCCGGTCTGTCCCGTTTTGATCACATCGGGGTATGGGTAAGCGGCGGGCGCTTTGCGGCTTTTTACGATCCCGAGGAAGGACGACTCACCGAAGGGGTATCACCTCTCCTGGGTCGTGTCGTGTGGAGACCGCAGAGCGAAACCAAACCCTCGATACAAACAAGTGCCGACGGCCCGGCCAGCCGGTTCGAACTGGTACTTACACTTCAGCCGGACGAGGATGGCGGCTGGAGCGGCAGCGGTTTTTTGAGCACCGATGGCGGGTTCTCGCCGTATGGGGACATGGTTGGTTTGGAAGGCGAAGCGCTCTCACGGATCGGCAGGATCGCGGGTTCGGTGCTGACCGGGGCTACCGTGGAAGGTTTCAACCCCGAGGTTTTCCAAGCCGATGAGGTCACCATCGGTTTTGATATCAAAACGGAGGCCGGAGAGCCCGATGACCACGGCCGTACGAACATCACCATCGGAGACCCCGACGGCGGTATCATCGCCCGGCTCCCGACTGATGTGCGTCTCTATCACGAAAACCGGGGCTCCCCCGTCGTCCTACCCGGCAAGATGGTCCAGCGGATCAAACTCCGGTTGAAGACCGGCGACCGAAAAATTGTCTATGTTCCGGAATCACGCGTGCTGGATAATGAAGCCGGTCGATTCACTCTTAGCACCGAAGAGAAAGACGGCTGGATCACGATCGACCGCGAACTCACGCTCGACGTCACGGCCATACGGGCCGAGGCGTGGCCGGACCTGCGAGCCCTCCTGCTCGAGGAGACGAATGCCGCGGGTCGAACGATTCTGATCGGCAAGCTGAAGGACGGACCGGACGCCACGTCGTCCGGCGGATCGAAGTGATGGCAGGATATGAGCAACCCGATGCTGATACGGTTTCTTGACATTCAGTCAACGCTCTATCTGGTTATCGCGTTTGGCGTGCTCACACTCGCCACCGGCGTGGCTCTGCTCGTTGGGCGCCATCATCGGTACACGAGCTATCTGCGCTATCTCTGGATTCTCGCGCTCAGCGTCACGGTGGCGGAGATCACCTCTCTGACCGCCGCGGTGTGGATTCTTGCCCTATTGTCGTTCTGGATGCTCCGTGAGTACTTTTCGCTGGTCGAAGTGCGCATCCAGGACCGCCTCGGCATCCTCGGCGCGTACCTCTCGATTCCCTTTATGACATATTTCATCCAGATCGGCTGGTACGGGATGTTCATCATTTCGATACCCGTCTATGCGTTTCTGGCGATGCCGCTGCTGATCTCGATTGGAGGCACCGAGTACCGGGGCACCGTGTTTTCGATCGGTGTGATCAATCTGGGGTTGTTCCTCTGCGTGTACTGCATCGGTCATGTCGGGTATCTTATATCACTCTCGACATGGTGGGCGGTGATGTTCGTGGGATGCGTGGCCGTGTGCGACCTGCTCTGCCGGTTGGGGCGCGGTCGGGCACCAAAGTACTGGCAGCGTCTCCTGGTATGGTACGGCGCCTCGGCGGTCTGCGCACTCGGTGTGACATTCGGTTTGTCACCGATGACCGGCATACCGGCGAAGCACAATCTAGTCCTCGGACTCATGATTCCGGCTCTCGTGGTGGCCGGTCATCACACGTTGATGCATGTCGAGCGCGACCTGGGCATCGAGGAGTCCCCGCGGGCGGGACACGGGCAGATTCTGGATAACCTCAAGTCGTTGTTTTATGCTGGGCCCGTTGTGTTTCACTATCTGAGGTATTTTATCCTGTGAAACGATCGAAGGCAGGCACGTTTCTGCAACGCGCCGCACACGCGCTTCTGCTGCGGCCGTTTCTCAAGGTGTTCTGCGGGGTCAACGTTATCGGCCGGTCGAACCTTCGCGGTCTGGACCGGTTCATGATCGTTTCCAATCACAACAGCCATTTTGATGTGCTGCTGTTGTTCTACATTCTGCCGCTTCGTCTCGTACCCATAACACACCCCGTCGCCGACTTGCCGTACTTCTCACGTTCGTCCTTCGTCAAGCGTCTCGTCGATTTTCTTTTGGATCCGGTGTGGATCGTCCGCGAACGCGACAAACGCTCGAGCGACCCGCTCGAGGACATCGGCAACCGTCTCGACGACGGTCGAAACATTGTGATCTTTCCCGAGGGCACACGAGGCGAGCCCGGTGAGATGCGGCGTTTCAAACCGGGTATCGGACGTCTCAGCGCGGACCGTCCGGATATCCCGGTCGTCCCCGTGTTCCTCTCGGGACCGGAACGCGCGCTGCCAAAGCGATCGAGCATACCGCTGCCCTTCTGGCAGCACATCGTGATCGGTCCCCCGCAGGCGCCGAGCGGGTCATCGAGGGACATCACCCAGTCGCTCGAGCAAACGGTCGTCGAGCTCTCGAGGAGCGAGGCGGTGCGGCGTCAGAAACGATCCGAGACCCGCGTGGGTCCCGCGCCGATGATCGCCATCCTCGGCATCGATGGATCGGGAAAAAGCACACAGGCCCGGCGTCTCGCGCAGGCGCTCTCACGGGGCGGAAGCGCAGCTGTGATCAGTGACTCGGCGCTTTTCTTCGGCAATGCAGAGCCGCGCAATCTTCAGCCGCTCTTGACCGAGACGATTCGTGGCGCGATCAGCGCACGCGCAAAGAAGGCCGGTTCTCTCAAATCGTACAAGATCCCCAAGCTCGCCGATCTCTTTCTCCGCGATCATCTGCTTGGCGAGGTCGAACGCTGGTACCGGCCCGATGTGATGGTCATGGATGGGTCGCCGCTTCTCAACATCGTCGCCTGGTCGGCGCTGTACAAGCCGTCTCGTTTTGACACGCAGGTGTGCGCAAAGATCATCGATGTGCTGACCAGCGGTACCGGCACGACGCGAAATGACCCGGTATTCGATGATTTCCCGGAGCTGCGTCATATGAAACGACTTCATCTCACTCATTTGAGACGCCCCGATGTCGTCGTGTTCCTCGATGTCGATCCTGCGGACGCGTGCCGGCGGATCGAGTCGCGGGGAGAACGCCGGCAGATCCACGAGACTGCAGGGAAGCTCGCCCGTCTTCGTTCGGCATACATCGATGTGTGCGCTGTGGTCGAGCGCGAGTGGCGGGTACCGACCGTGAAGATCGATGGCAATCGTGCGCTCGATGCGATCTCGGATGAGATCACGGATTTCTGCCAGCGGGCAATTGCGGGAAAGGAGTCTGACAATGACTCATCACATTGATGTGATCGCAACGACGATCTCGGGATCGATCAGCGACTGGTCAAAGGTCGAGCGCATCGTGCCGTTATTCCACGAGCACGGTGAGAAGGATGTTGACGTGTTCGCGGTCGACAGCCACGCGGCCGCGCGGGACAAAACGCGCGAGCGCCTTCGTGCGGGCGGCCGTATCGTGATCTCGGCGGGCGGCTCGGGGACGTTCAACGCCGTGTTGGAAGGCTGCTGCGAGTCGGGTGTCGAACTCTGCGAGATTCGTCTCGGTTTTCTGCGCAAGGGGTCGGCCGACCTGATCGGCAAAACGCTGCACATGCCGGACAATATCGAAGCGGCCATCGATGTGTTTGTCGATGCCATTCGGAGTGACCGTACGGTGCCCTGCGATATTCTCGAGGTAACGAGCGAGCGCGGTGATGTCACGCCGCGTCATTTCGTTGGGTACGGAGGTACCGAGATTTTTGGCGAGATCCCGCGCTACACGGAAAACCGTTTCATCAAGTGGTACAAGGGTGTGCTCAGTCAGCTCTTTGGGGATCTCGGTCCGTTCTTCGTCGGTACAAGCCTGTCGGTTCTCGGGCGGCTCGGCCGCCAGATCTCCGGCCGCAGGCGTACGTGGACGGTATCGGTAGATGGTGTGGACGTCACCCAAGGCCGTTTTCAGGCGATGATCATCGTTAACGGCTACCTCGGGCCCAACCTCCCGCTCGCCAAGGGTGTGCCACTGGGGTCCGGTGACTTTCACCTGTTCACGCTTCGCGATCTGGGGACGCATCGGGTGTTCGGGCAGCTAAAGCACGCATGGGATGCATCCGTTACAAAGGAACCGGAGAAATGGGGATTCGAGACCTTCCGCGTGACACGGGAACTCGTACTCCGGCCGGCGGATGACGACGTGTTTCCGGTGAATGTCGATGGATCGACGATGTCCTGCCGCGGTTCGGCGCGTGTCATTATTGCAGACCAGATCCCGTTGCTGGCGGGTGAGCAAACGCAATCCGATTGAAACCCTTCGATCACCGGGACCGTACCCATAACATGACCGCCAACAGAACTCGTCACGGCCACACCGACGAGCCGTTCGAGTAGGACAGCACCCCCGACATCCACCGTACTCCTCCGCCCGGCGGCCAGTCGCGTGCGATGGGGCGGTGTGGTCAAGGCTACAACTGCGGCCGGACCCACTCGGGGTTCGGGTCATCGGGAAAGAACTCGTCGTACTTCTGCAAAAGCATGCGTGCCTCATCGGCACGGCCAAGTCGCACCAGGATATCGATGGCAAGCTGCCAGTACAGCGGCTGGCCCGGGTTGTCCTGGATCAACCGCTGGAGGTGTGGCAGCGCTTCCATATCGTGCTCGAGCTCGACGAGTGTCATGACATAGTTGTGACGAAACTCGCGCTTGTCCGGCCTGAGCGTAACCGCCTTCCACTGAGCTTTTCGGGCATCCTCGTAACGCCCCTCCTGTACGAGAAGCATCCCCAGAAACGCGTAGGCGGGAGCGCTGTTTGGGTTGACTTCCGTGGCGCGTTCGAACCACCG
The DNA here is from genome assembly GCA_965372355.1 of uncultured bacterium. GTDB lineage: Bacteria > Krumholzibacteriota > Krumholzibacteriia > WVZY01 > WVZY01 > CBDVBZ01. The sequence continues at coordinate 10,670 of CBDVBZ010000095.1, forward strand.
GGTGGCCTCCTCGCTCCGGCCGTTACGGAAATGCCAATTGCCGATCACGACCTCTGTGCGACCGAGGCCAAGCGGCAGGCTCTCGAAGCGTCGGGCCGCCAGCGCCTCGTTGTGATTGATCCACACCCATGGCACCACGTGGATACACGAGACAACGAGGGCAAAAACAAGAAGCCGGCCGGCCATGACCGAGGGAGGTACGTGCCTCACGAAAAAATACAACGCAGCCGCGGTAAAACAGATGCCCGCGGGCGCCAGGAGATCCCAGTTGCGGGCGTATCCGATATTCGAATCACCGGCCACCACACATGCCGCTGCGTATGTGATCCCCAACGTGAGGAAGAAGACCGTGGCAATACTCCCGCGCCCCGGTAACCGTAGTGCCATTACGGCCGCCGGAAGAAACGCAAAGAGCGCAACAGGACCCATCAGAAACTGCTCGTTGAGGAAATCGCGCAGGTGTCGCGACGACATCATGTAGCCGGGTATCAGACTTTCCTCCTGGCCAAATGCCCGCCCGGACACATCGACGAGCGAAGAGAGCAGATTGTAGTTCCATGCTCTCGAGAAGGCAAGCTGGACGGCAACCAGCACCACGGCACAGATGGCGAGGTCGGCAAGGTTCGCCGCCCGCCTCTCCCGCCTGCCGAGCGCCCACACAGCGAGCATCAGAAAGGACGGAACGATGACCGCCGCCGACAGATGGAGGGTCAACGCGAGAATGAGGGCCAGTCCGGGCAATAGAAGCGGCGACCTGCCTTCGACAAAACGCAGCGACACGTAGATGTAGACGCCCAACGCGAGTGCATAGAATGTGTAGTTCTCGACATACCCGAAGAACAGCTGCACATACCCCTGCGTCAATAGAAGCAATGCCACGAGCCACGCGATCGCCGGTCCGTGTCCCGTGCCCCGCGCGAACAGACGCCCAAGCGCAACGGCAACCAGTACAAAGAAAACGCCGGCGATCACACTACCCATCGCGATCACACGCCGTGCAAGGCCCTCGTTTGCCATGTCCCCGGTTCTGACAAGCGGACCCAGATACTCGTACAACACGTGCTGGAGCCACATCGTCAGCGGCTGGCGCGGATGAAAGCTCTGTCCCCTGGCCAGGTCCATCTGGAGGGATGACGCGTCGCCGAGAAAAGCGTGCTGAGTGCGGAATAGCCAGAAGAGCATCCCGCACACCACGGCAAACCCGATCGCCGCGGCTGTGGGATGCGCGCCGAGTCGTTGGTCGCCGGCCGCTCCGTCCGATCGTACGGGTCGCAGGAGCGCGAAAACTGCGAGCGCGAGGAGCACCCAGGAAATGACCACAACGGCCGGAGGCAAAAAGGCATATAAGTGAAACCCCCAGAAGCTATTGCGAAGGGGGCCAAGTGAGGCGATCTGCAGGCAGAGCCCGACAGATGCGATACCGAGAACGGTATACAGATAGAACCGAGTTGTCGAAGGAGTCACACCGACCCGTTTCATCTTGTCGTTCGCACAAAGGCTTACTTCAAAAGTGTCATTCGCTTGGTTACTTGCTCGCTGCCAGCGCGGAGTGTGTAGAAATAGACTCCCGAGGCCACGAAGGCGCCTTGCGTGTTTCTGCCATCCCACGTGATCCGTTTGAATCCCCCGGTGAGCGTGCCGTCGATCAGCGTTCGGACATGACGCCCCCCTACGTCATATACGGTCAGTCCCACATCCATGCGCTCGGGGAGATCGAACGTGATCTCCGTCGACGGGTTGAACGGGTTGGGATGGTTCTGGTGCAATTCGATATCGGGAGAAGGCACGCGATCGGCGATCTCGATACCGGTCGGCACGTCAACCATGGCCAGCCAGATACTCAACACCCCAGAGTCCATCCGCATCCAGACGGGATACACTTTGCTGTCCAGCGCGGCCACATTGATATAGTCGCCGAAAAACACCGTTTCGACCGGTGTGAACGGCGTGGCGCTCACCTTGAAACTGCTCCAATAACCGCCTCCGTCCTGAGACATCGCCATATACACATCGGTGGCGTTGCCCACGGTGTATCTGCGGTCGTAGAATACGACGTAGATAAACCCCGTCATGGGATCGATCGTCGCCCACGGAAAAAACTGGTGATTGGCCCCGATCTCTCCGATCACCCGGCCCGGCGCGCTCCATGTCGAGCCCCCATCCGTGCTTTTCACAAAGAATACATCGGTATCATCCGCGCCATCGCGCTGATCCGAAAACACGATATAGACCGTGCCACGATACGGCGAGCTGCTGACATCACAGAGAGTGACCGGAAAACCGTTGCACCGGTAGATCCCCGGGATATCGAAGTCCCATCCTCCGGGCTGCGTGGTGACGACCACATCTGAGCCAAACGTCACACCACCATCGAGAGATTTGTCGAAATGGATCAACTCATGCCCCGCCCAGCTCACGTAGACCTCGCCGTTGGGACCCACGGCGGGCACCGCGCCCTCAACCGTCTCGTCACCATCGAGGCAGCCCCCACCCACATCGCTCACCTTGACCGGTGTCGTCCAGTTCAGACCATGGTCCGTCGAGCGCGAAAACAGAATCCGCGTGCTGTCCGCGGGGTCGGCGCTATTGTACGCGTCGAACTCGGTCCATGCCATGTAGATGTTGTTCCGGTAGGGCGACATCGTCAGGTCAACGGCCAACCATTCCTTGTCCTGATCCTTGGGTGGGTTGAGACCAACGCCAACACCGTCACTCCACGTCGCGCCACCGTTCGTGGACTTCTGCACGACGATTCGATCCAGCCAATCGCCTTGTGGGCCTCCCGGGTTTGAGAGGTGGCCGTAGTACAAACTCCCATCGGCATCGAACACCACAACGGGATCACCCCAAACCCCCAGCGAGGACGAGAGCTGCCCCTCCGTCCATGTGAATCCTCCATCGAAGGAATAGTAGTAATACGAGATATTCGCCCCGGCGGCGAGGTTCAGCGGGTTCGTCGGGTTGATGGAGATCGTGACTTCTTCCGGATCGGTCGAAGTCGGGTTGCTAACCCGGATATTGGGATACTGCGCGAGGGCTGAGACTGGCAGAGACACGACCAGCAGGAATGCTGCGAGATGTCTGATGCGGGAATACACGATCCACCTCTCTGGAAACGCGGGCAAGACGTCTGATGTGAGGTTACGCATTCGAGTATACCACATGCTACTCGTGCGGTGCGTCTCGTGCTCGAGTTTGCCAACTAAAGTCATGTATTTCAATGTTGCGGAATGTAGAGAAGCTGCATTAAATGAGAAAAGCGCCATCAACATGGACACGTTTTAAGAACTCGCCGGAGGCGGGTAGATCATTTTTACCTGATGGGGGGACAAACAAATGGCGAATCCAATAACCAGGTTAGTCGCGTCCTTTGCGCTCACCGCTATGCTCGTGGTCGCGCTGGGCGGACCGGCCGGGGCAACGACCGGATACTTTTCTCACGGATATGGAGTCAAATACAAATCGATGGCGGGCGC
>CBDVBZ010000096.1:0-14114 GCA_965372355.1 uncultured bacterium
TCCCGCTGCGGGAAGGGAATCTCGATACCGGCCTCTTTGATCGCCTTCTCGACGGTGACCGCAAGCTCGCTTTTGATGGTCAAACGCGATTCGATCTTGAGCGTCCAGGCGCGTAGCTGAAAGTCGAGGGAGCTATCGCCAAAACCCGCAAACAGCGCCCTGGGCGGCGGGTCATCCAGCGTATCCGGGTGATCCGCAGCGACCTGCGCCAGAAGCTCGAGCACCTTCGTTGTATCGGTGCCGTATGCGACACCGACCTCGATATCGATCCGGCGGCGCCGGTCGGATAGCGTCCAGTTGGTGACCTCCTCGGCGATCAGCTTTCCATTTGGCACGATCACCTCGGCGCCCTCCCACGTCCGCACGGTCGTCGATCGCATTCCAATACGCTTGACAATCCCACTGACCGTGCCGACCTCCACGGTATCGCCCTGCATGATCGGGCGCTCGAAGATCAGGATCAAGCCGGAGACAAAATTGGCGACGACATTCTGAAGGCCAAAACCGAGACCGACACCAAAGGCGCCGGCAAGAAGCGCGAATTTGCTTAGGTCCGCACCGGTGGCGGCGAGGGCGAGGAAGAAGCCGATCGTCAGAATGACATAGTGGATACTCGTGGAAATCGCATTGGGCACGCCGCGTGGAAGCCACAGACGGGGGTAGACATCATCCTCCAGCACAAAGCGGATAAAACGCGACAGGAGAAACGCGCCCCAGATCGTCAGGACAAGACTGATCACGCCCCAGAGCGAGATACTGATTTGTCCGAATTTCGCCTCGGCGGTCAAGAATCCGCGGAGGCCATCGAATACGACGGTCCCTATTTGCAGGATATGCAAGGTCCAGTAGAACCACATGAAGCCAAGAACAACACGCGTCAAACTCAAGATACGTTTGCGAATGAGCTGTTCGTGGCGTGATACGGTCCGGAGTCGCTGCGCGAGCGGCGTGCCAAGACCGATCCACACAGCACTCACGATGATGAAACGAATTATATAGAGGATGGCACCGATATACCCGGATGCCAGTACCCCGGTCGTGAGGATACTGGCAATCGCGTAGAAACCGATGAGGTTGGTGACAGCCGCGATACCGAGAAGGAGCATCGCAATCACCGCTGCCACGCTGATCACCCGAGTCATCGCGGTGTGGCTGTTGACCGCGCGGAGCGCTCGTTTGTGAATAGCCACCGCAAGAAACACGGTCGCTGATACAGACACCACGCACAGGATCACTCGCTGGAGCGCGGACAGGTATACCAGCATGTCGTTAAAACGCGTTATAACTATAAGGGTGAACAGAACGATCAGCGGAGCCCTCAAAGCGCTTGCCGTACCCGGAGGGCGCAGTCGAAAGAGCACCGGGATAAGACCGATAATCGTTACATCATCGACGATTCGCGGCGCGTCCGGAAAACGAGGGCTAACAAGCGCCAGCGAGAGGACGAGAGCGGCCGCCAGAGGACGCCCGAGGATATGCTTTGCGGCCTCGACCTCGGGAGTGTCCGGGTCCAGATCGCGCGCCTTGCGGTTGAGAAGAATGAGGATAGCCAGGATGGCAAGGAACAACAGCAAATGACGGATGAGTTGGCTCTCATACAACAAAGCGAACTCCCGAAGATCTTCTCGGGCCTCTTTCCAGACGGTGCGCAGTTGTTCGGCGTGGTGCGCCTTCGGAGGGAGATTCGCCAGCAGCGACCAGAGCGGCGGTGACTCTGTCGAAAAAAACCGAGACGTGTCGTTTTTCGCGTTCTCGATCGCGGTAAGCGCTGCGTCAACGATTCCATCGGCCTCCGCAAGCTGTCCCTGTATCGTCAGGATCTCGGCACGGCGGTCACCGAACTGTTTCTCCAGCACAGCAATCGAAGCGGTCTCGTTCTGAATGATCTCAATGAGGGCCTCCTGCACACCCGATTCCTTCGCGGAGCTGAGCGTGATGTCCCATGTCGCACGGCCTTTTTGCAGTATTCCCAGATCGCGATCCAGGGATTCGGCGCGTCGTTGAACGATCGTGACCCACTCGTCGATGCGCTCGTTCTCGCGCGCCCAGCGGCGATTGAGATCCTCGAGCTCACGCACCGAGATCCCCTTCTTGAGTGCCTCATCCGTGGCACCCTCGAGGTCGTGGAGCTGTCCCAACGCCGTTGCGACGTCCTCCCCAATCTTCACGATATGGGGGTCGGGTGTTGGACGGTCGCGCATCGATTTGAGGACGGATTCCGTCTCCTGGGCCTTGAGCGAGATCTGCGACGCGGGAATGGGTTGGGGGCCGGTTGGCTTCTCGGCGGCGGGTGGCGCCGTCTCGCCGGCGCCCGTCTGCTGGGCACTCAGCGTTGAAGCGGTCACCGCGACGAGGATCCATGCGGCGGCCAGGAGCCGCGCGCCGATCCTGAGAGGATGTCGTGTCTGGGAATTCATGGTCTGCTCACACGAGGAATCTACCACATTTGGGCGCCCCGTTCGAGTGGTTGCTAAACCGAGATATCCCACTGGATCCGGAATCGCGCGCCGTCTCGTTTGCCCGCCAGCTCTTCGAAATCGAAGACCGATACCTCGGCGGTGAGCTTGTTGAGGTGCCCGTCGAAGAACCAGTTTGCGGTCAACGTGCCTTCCTGTTGAAGGTCGTTCGGGCGGCCCCGTTGCGGATCGTAGATCGCGTAACGGTAAGCGATTTCGATCGGTTTGGGGACCCATTCCCAAAGGCCATGGAAGAAATAGCCAAACTGCAGATAGCCGCCGATGAGTTCCGTAACCGCAGCGTTTATCTTGTCGTCGATTTCCTTCCAGTGCAGTTCCTGCTGCCACGCAAATCCGCGGTACATGAACGCACTTTCCTGCATCACCTGGTCGATCCGGTACTGTCCGGGGTCTCCGGGAAGAAAGCCGGCGAGTTCGCCACCGCCGTCCTGGGAAAAGCGTGTATAGGGGCTCTGGTTGGTCACTGCGGCCAGCGCGACGAGACCGGCGGGATTCTCGTGGTACTCGGTGTCCGAACCCCTCCACGGAACCATGCGGCCAAAGAGGTTCCACTGCCAGCGCGTCATCCACATTAAGTGCTTGTCGTCGTTTTCCCTGGAGCCACGCCCCGTGCCCGTCACTACCGACACCCAATAGCTGAAGTCCACGGCGCCCCTACTCCTCAAGCGTCCGTACATCGACACGCCTTGCTGCCGGTCGATCGTAAAGGGCTTGTTGATAAGTGATCGATCGCCCATCTGCTGCTTGCCCGATGAGATCACACGTTCTCGGTTGTAGTGGAGCTTCCACTGGCCAATCTTGAAGCTCAGCTTCGGATTCTTGGTGAGCATGAAGCGGAAATCCAGAAGGGCCGTGGTGCCGAGCTCATACTCCCAGAAGTAGCCCAGCCACGGGGCGAACGCATCCCCCCCAACTTTGAGCCTCGCGCGGTTGACTTTGAAGGTGGGTCTGTCGCCTTCGGCGAAATCTTCGTGTGTCACCGGATCCGTATCAAAGGGTGTGACGAATCGAAACTGAAGGCGCGACTGGATCTGGAGGAGGAACCGGCCATCCGGGCTCTCGAGTTCGAACCCCTTGCTGCCGTGCGTGATCCGTGGGCCCTCACTGTCGTCCCCGGCCGCAGCGGGGGGCACGCTGAGCCCGAGTGCAGCTGCAAATAGAGCGGTTACCAGAAATCCGGGCAGAGTACGTTTCACGTTATTCCTGATCCGTCGGGAAGGTTGTCTAGTGGGATGCGCAACACAGCGATGCTATCACGGTGGGTGGCGCGCGTAAAGTCTTTCGCTGGAAAGATTTCACTGAGCCGCGCCCCGCCGCCCCCCGGGTCCGGCAGGGGTTGCGCGCCACCGACGTCTCGGTGTAATCTGATCATCGTTATGGCACGCAAGATTGGCATCCTGGTTGCGGTTCTACTCCTCCTCGCGACAGTCCGCGATGTTCTCGCCGATCACCCGAAGGTCGACAAGGTCACGGTCAAGAACGGCGATGAGGTAACCTGTGAAATCAAACAACTCTCGCGCGGCAAGCTCACCGCCAAGACCTCCGATATGGGAACGCTCGATGTCAAGTGGTCGGAGATTATCGCCCTCAAGAGCCAGTTCTATTATCGCGTGGAGACATCGAATGGCGATCGGTTCTACGGATCGCTGGAGCGCAAGTTGGGGAGCGATATGCTCGTCATATCCGGTGAAACGACGGTCGCGATCGAGGCGATGGATGCCGTGGAAATCGCTCCCATCGAAGAGAGCTTCTGGGACCGCAACGACGGATCGCTGAGTTTTGGCTTCAGCTTCACGAAGGGCAGCGATGTCAAGCAGATCACGTTTGACTGGAGCAATCTCTATCGGACCGAGCGCAATCTGGTCAATCTCAGAGCCAACGGGATCACAACGACAACGGGCAAAAAGAACGAATCTGAGACCAACAAGCAGTACGACATCTCGGCCACTTACTACCGGTTACTCTCCAAAAAGAACTGGACGGGATCGCTCAGTTTGAGCGTGTCGCGCAACGATGAGCAGGGGCTCAAACGCCGCGTCATGCCGGCGGTGGGGACCGGTGTCAACCTGATCAGGAGCAATCGTAGCACGCTTCTGACATCGATCGGTCTTGGGCTCAACGCGGAGTTGGGGGCGGATACTTCAGTGGTGGTTTACAGCGCCGAGGTCGTCCTGGCGGTAAGCTACTCATTCTACAAATACAACACACCAAAGACCGATATTTCGACCGGACTCGGTGTGTACCCCAGCCTGACGGAGAAGGACCGTGTTCGTATCGACTACGACCTCAAATACAGTCACGAACTGGTCGCCGATTTTACGGCCGGTCTGAGCGGCTTTGTCAAATATGACAGCCAGCCGGCGACCGAGGGTGCGGAGACAACCGACTGGGGTATCGTGATGTCCGTCGGATGGTCTTACTAACAAGGGGGAACTATGTCCAGGAGTCAGTTCGGTGGGGTCATAACGTGGTTGTTCGTGATCGGTATTGCTTTTGTGCTGCGACCCGACGCGTCGGTGGCGGCCGAGGGCCGTACGCTGGGTGGCTATCGTTTTATCCCGGCGAGTACGATCGAGGACCCATTTGTCACGCACTACTTCCGAAACTCGACGGGTGTTTCGATCGCATCCAATGTCGACGTGCCGATCATTGTTATCGAAGGGCCACCTCCGGACACACTACTCAGCCTTGACGGCAATCTCCTGTTTATCGGGGTGACCTTCGGCTACCAGCACGTCGTCCACCCGAGGGTTGCCGTTCACGTTCTTGCTGATGTTATATCGCGCCTTGGTACCAGCGGGCAGGCGCTGCTCTCGCAGGGCGTGACCGCACTGACCGCGGGCGGCCTGGGGACAACCGTCGAGCTGTGGCGCAGCGAACGCGTGCTTCTCTCCGGTCTGCTGGATGTGGGGTATGGACAGGCGCTCGCCGTCGATCTCGTCCAGTTCGCGAACGATATCATCGCTGGTGACATCGAGAATGCGAGCATTCTGGTGACGGATAAAGGAGGCACGATCGACGGGGGGCTGGCGTTTGCATGGGCGCCGAATCCATGGAGCGGTGTCACGGCAGTCGGCCAGATCGGATACTCGGAGATCGAGACACGCTCCGACGACGTGTTGTGAAGGCTGGCCGGGACGTATAGTGTCGATTTTGGGCAGCGCGACCAGGCGCCGGTCGGATTGCTCATCGCCGCCGATGTTGACCACCTGAGTCCGAAGTCTGTGTCCGGTGGAACGGCCTTCCAGATCGGCGGGGGTGTCTTTTATACGGGGCGTGAGGATATCAATCTTGGTCTTGAGATTGCGTGGATGCGTTTCGAGCAGGCCCTGCGAGACGTGACGATCTATCCGGTGAGCTTCGATTTGGTCCTCAGGTACTTCTTCTGAGGGTCCGTGCCCGGGACAACCCACAGCCGGTTGAGCCCTTCCAGGACAGGCTGCAACCGGCAAATGTCCCGCCGCCGGCAGGACGGCGTTACATAATCTTCTTGTACATCCACGGCAGGCTCTCATCCATCCGGTAATCGATCGATGAGTGGTTATCGTCGAACTCCTCGTAGTGGTGGCCAATCTTGAGTGTCCTGAGCCGCAGGTGGAGGATACGCGCGCCATAATGTAGATGCCATTGGTCCTTGATGCCGCAGTCGATATAGATCCCCTTGAGCGTCCGGAGCTGCCTTTTCACGGCCGGTGTGTCGATCATATGGATCGGGTCGTGGCGCAGCCACTTGGCCCACCGTTTTTCGTCGAGTTCGCCGGTATACAGATCCACAGGCAGGTGAAAACCGAGTGGTGCTTTTGGATCGGGATCGTACGTTGCCGCCATTGCGATAAACATGATTGCGGCTGCATCGTCCGGCTGTATTTTGTTTTTGTTATAGAAATTCTTGAGGAACGTTGCGGCATTGCGCTTGTGCATGGCGAGTGTGTTCAAGACTTTTGGAATATCCATCCGGTAGCAGAAATCAAAATACATATCGCCCGAGTGACAGGCAATCGCGCCCCAATGCTTGGCATAGCGCATCCCGTGCACCATCGCCGCGTAGCCACCCGATGATTTGCCAAAGACGGCGCGTTTCTTTGGATCGCCCAGAGTGCGATACCGCCGGTCGATCTCGGGCAGGATCTCGTCGAGGATATAGTCGGCGTAATCGCCGAGGGCGGACGAGTTGATGTACTGATTGCCGCCCAGACGGGTGAAACAGTCGAGGAAGATGCAGATCACGGGCCCCATCTTGCCCTCTTTGGCAAGACGCTCGAGACGAAGCGGGACGTTCTCCTCGAACGCTTTCCAGTTGGTATGCGATGGTCCGGCACCGAGAAAGCCGACGAGATCGACGAATAGGGGAAAACGTTTACGGGGCTGACGGTCGTATTCCGGTGGCAGATAGACCGTCACCTCTCGCCTGTATGGATCTCCCAGCGGGTTTCCCTTGAGAATCCTGGAATCATGGACAAACGTCTCAATACGTCCTCGAAGCGGCGGTCTCTTTTTTAACATGGTGCCGATACCTCTTGTTGGGTTTTGTATTCGGAGCGAGCCATCGCTCGCCGGGCTCCCGCGCCCGAGGCAGGTCCGTTTACCGATGCGCAGGACGGGAGTGGCTGCCTGGTGTGCACAGTGTAAACGATGTTGGGGTTAGTGCGGTGGTAAATCTATAACCACCGGTGTGATGCCGAGGCGTGACGCAAGAGGGTGCGCGCTTCTTGATGATCTGGTATACTCACCGGCCAGGGAGCTGATGATATGCACACTCGTTCTCAATGTCTACTCGCGATTCTAACCGTTTTCGCTGTTCTAACGCACAGCCTCGCCTGTGCACAGGCATCCGAAGGCGCGAGGGCCGTCACGTCACCGAGCAAGGATGGCCCTGTGGAGGTCGCCATTGGGCTGTATGTCATCGATATCAGTGATATCGAAGAGAGCAACAATACGTTTCAAACGGAGTTCGACATCATCGCGTTCTGGAACGATCCGCGGCTCGCCTTTGATGCGGAGGCCGAGGGGGCGGACCGGCGGATATATGTCGGCGATGCGTCCGAACGTCTTCGGACTCAGATATGGAACGCGCAGGGGAGTGCGGCCAACGCCGTCGGTCGAATGACGACCATCAATCAGAAGATCACGATCTTCGCGAATGGCAGACTGATGATGGAGGTGAGAGTAGCGGCGACGCTGCGCGCGATGCTGGATTATTCGCGCTTTCCATTTGATACACAGGTGCTGCCCGTCCATATCGAATCGTTTGCGTGGAACTGTGACGTCGTGCGGTTGGTGCCACTCCCCGAGCAGACCGGGTTCGATCCAACCTTTCAGCTCGCCGAATGGACCGTTCTCGATGTCGAACCCACGGTCACGGAAATCGAACGGCCGCGAGACCCCGTGCCCTACTCACGTCTGACCTACAACATCACGATCGATCGAAAGACCGGGTTCTATCTCTGGAAGATATTCCTGCCGCTCATCGTCATCGTCGCCATTTCCTGGGTCGTCTTCTGGATGAACCGGGAGATGCTGGGCCGCCGGGCGGGTGTGTCGGTCACCGCCATTCTGACCGTGATCGCGTATCAATTCGTGGTCTCCGAGGCGATCCCCCGTGTGTCGTACCTGACGGTGCTCGACAAGGTCCTGTTGCTCTCCACATTGATGATCGCGGCGACCTTGCTGGAGAGCCTCATCGTCGAGGCGGTTAAGTCGCGGGACAACGATGCGACCCGGATCGACCGGGCATGCCGGTGGGCATTCCCTTTCTTTTACTTCTCGGTCCTGGTCTTCGTCGTTTTCAGATAGCGGGACACCAAAGAAAAACGCCCGGTGACAACACCGGGCGCTTTCGTACGTTTGCATGCCGTGCGGGCTTACGTGCTGCCGCTCTGCTGCGGCGCCATCGAAATCGTTCACTCCATCTCGTTGCGGGCGGACGCCGTCTGCAGCAACGGCTATCTTTTGTTCTGCTGCGGCGCCGCGCAAATCGTTCACTTTGCCTAGCTAACGCTTGGCGCTGTCTGCAGCAACGGCTATCCTTTCTTCGGTTTCAATTTGGCGAGTTCGTCGCGGTTGCGCTTGGCCCAGGTCTGGAGCTCGGCGACAACTTCGTCGTTGTCGGAGGTGACGATCCACACGTCGCCGTGTTTCGTCTCCACATATTCCTGGTTGACGCCCTTCATCATGCACGCACCAAATGCGGTACAACTGCCACACACGGGCAGCATTTCGCCCTTCTGCAGCTTCATTCCCGTCTCCTGCATGCCCATGTGTGCCTCACGGTAGGCGGGGAGATATTTTTTGGTGACCGTCGTTACGGAAACAATACCGTTGGAAATATCCAACTGCTCCCAGGACATATTCTCCATAAGTCCTTCAACGCTATAGAGGTTCTTGCACATGGAACAGTCCATGTCGAACCAGGGTTTGTCTCCCGCAGCGGCGATGCCTGCAACAACCAGAATCGCCAGGGATAGCAGCATGATGCGGCGTGTCATCGTGGTACTCCTTTCGTGTGACGTGGGCAGCGGGGATTATAGGCGATTTATGACAAATGTCAATCCCGCCGGCTGCGATACCTGTCGGACTGGACGCGCTTATGGTCAGGAAATGATTAGAGTCCAGCAACATGATATCCCCCATCTTGACAGCAAGTGCATATGTGCGATATGGTTATCCTTCGGACCAAACCAATGCCGTTGTCTCTCTGGCCGATCATCGGTGATTTCTGAGAGTGATCTAGATAGTGGACCGGGCGAGATGTCGGATCACCGCAAAGCGGATCGTACAACACCTTCCTCCACCCACGCCAGGCGGGAGATCGAGCGAAAGTTCCTCGTCGCGAAACTCCCCGACGACATGGGCGCCTATGCGAAACGGTCGCTCATGCAGGGATATCTCCTGGTCACCGAGGACGGGACCGAACTGAGGCTCCGGCGCGCCGGTAGCAGGTTCTACCAGACGCTCAAGACGGGGCGTGGTCTCGAGCGGATGGAGCTGGAAATCGAGCTCAGCCGGGAGCAGTTCGATGCCCTGTGGCCGGCGACGGAGGGCAGACGCGTCGTCAAGGATCGTTACGAGCTGGAGCACGGTGGTTTCGTCGTAGAGTTGGATGTGTATCACGACGCGCTCTCCGGCCTCATTACCGCCGAGGTCGAATTCGACTCCCGCGAGGCCAGCGAGGCTTTTGATCCGCCGGATTGGGTGGGGGCCGAGGTGACCGACGACGACCGATACAAGAACCAAAGCCTGGCCGTGCACGGTGCGCCCTGAATGTGGCAAAGAAAAGAGCCGCTCGAACCTGGAGTAGAAACATCATCGACTATGAACAATCCGGTGTCGTCCCGTACCGGCATGTGGACGGGAGGCTCGAGATTCTTTTGATCACGAGCCGGCGCCGCGGGCTGTGGATCATTCCCAAGGGCCTCATCGAGCCCGATATGTCGGCCGCAGAATCGGCTGTGATGGAGGCATTCGAGGAGGCCGGGGTCAGAGGGCGAATCGGTGATCAACCGATCGATGAATACAGTTACAAAAAGTGGGGTGGGGTCTGTGGCGTGAAGGTCTTTCTTTTGGAAGTCGACGAGATCTTGGAGGAGTGGCCCGAGTCCGACATAAGAAAGCGCGAGTGGATGTCGGTGGACGACGCGGTGGCTGCGATCGATCAGCAGGCGCTCAAGGCAATTGTTGGCAGTCTGCCGGACCGGATTGCATGACCGGACGGCAATATCAAAACGAAATAACATGATCCAGGAACCTGCAAGCACGACGTTTATTCTGCCCGATACGATGTCGGTCGAAAAGATCTGGCAAAACGTGCGGCGGCCGTACGCCCTGGAACGCACGCGGCAAACCAAAGGGCGGAGGCAGTACTACGACACGTTCGATTGGCGTTTGTATCGTGCCGGTCTGACGCTTTTGTGGGAGGGAGATCGCTACGAGCTGCGGAGCCTGGACCGCGATGAGGTCGTGGCGAGTCTCGAAGCGGTTGGCCAGCAGAGGTTTTGGTGGGAATTTCGCGACGGGACGCTGAAGGACCGGTTGCGGGAACGCCTCGAGGAACGGGCATTGATAACGCTGGTCAACGTCGATATCGATCGCAGGATTGGAGATGTGCTGAACGAGGACAGAAAGACGGTGGCGCGTGTTGCGCTCGAGCAAATCGCACTCCCAAACAGGGATGCGAACTCTGCGCGTGTGCGGACCGTAACCCTCCAACCCGTTCGGGGATACAGGAGAGATTTTCGCTCGCTTCATGACAATTTTTCGAGCCAGGGCCTCGATGCCCGTGGGCGTCCGTGCTTCGACATCGTTCTGGAACGCAGCGGCAAGACCCCGTGCGATTATTCCTCCAAATTGAACGTCAATCTCGAATCCGGTATGCAGGCACGAGCCGCGGTGGTTGTGATCTTTCAGCGGCTTCTCGATACGATCGAGCGCAACGAAGCGGGTGTGTGCCAGGATACCGACACCGAATTTCTACATGATTTTCGTGTGGCGGTGAGGCGAACACGAGCTGGGCTCACACAGATCAAGGGGATCTTTCCGGAGGAAGCAACCCGGCGTTTCAAGACCGATTTCTCCAAGCTCGGCAGGCTGTCCAACCGGCTTCGGGATCTCGATGTCTATCTTATGACCAAAGATCAGTACGGCCGCATGTTGCCCCGGGAGCTCCAGCCCGCTTTGCAGCCGATGTTCGACGCCCTTGGCCACGAGCGAGCCCGGGAGTTGAACCGGGTCGTGGAGACAATTAGGGGAAGCGACTATCGCACCCGGCTCAATGAATGGCGCGGGTTTCTCGACAACCCGACTGTGTTTGGTCCGGAACCGGCAGACGCGGCGGTTCCCATCGATCGGCTGGCCCGACGGTGGATCTGGAGACGATACCGGCGTGTGCTGAAGAGGGGAAGCGCAATAGACAACACGTCACCCAATGCGGATCTGCACGCCCTGCGTATCGACGGGAAGAAGCTGCGGTACCTGCTGGAGTTCTTTGCCTCGTTGTTCCCGGCGGACGAGATTGCCGCGCTCGTCAAGCAGCTCAAGAAGCTGCAGGACAACCTGGGCGAGTTCAACGACCTGTCCGTCCAGCAGGAGGAGTTGAAAGGTTGGCTGGCCCAAGCCGGACTGCCGGCGGATACGGCGGCGGCGACCGGCGGATTGATCACCGAATTGACACGGCGCCAGAGCGGCGTCAGGCAGCAGTTCGGACAAACTTTCAAGGGCTTTGCGAGTGCGCGCAACGCGAGTGCGTATCGCAGGCTTTTCGACACGAGTTGAAGTGCGCGCGAAAACACTTGCATTCTATAGTATGAAAGGCGGCGTGGGCAAAACGGCCGCGTCGGTGAACGTGGCGTACGAGGCGGCGCGGGACGGGTTCAAGACGATTCTCTGCGATCTTGATCCTCAGGGATCGGCATCGTTTTATTTCAGGATCAGATCCCCCAAGAAGCATGGGCCGAGGACGCTGATAAAGGGGACGGGACGGCTGAGTCGCGCGATACGAGGAACAGACTACGAGTTGCTGGACATGTTGCCGTCGAGTATGTCGCTACGCAATCTCGATATCCAGCTCGATCGCGTCAAGAGGTCCAGGAAGCGTTTGCGTGAAGCCCTCGATCCTCTCACGCGCGAGTACGACCTGGTATTGCTCGACTGTCCCCCGAGCATGACGCTGGTCTCCGAGAACGTGTTTCGGGCGGCCGACTTCGTCGTTGTCCCCTGCGTGCCGACGACGCTGTCGATGATGACATTTGATAAACTCCAGAACTTTTTCAAAAAGCAAAGGCTGAAGCGCTCGAAGATCCTGGCCTTCTTTTCAATGGTCGAAGCACGCAAGAGGCTGCAGACCGATGTAATGGCGAAAGTGGAACGGGATAATCGGGGTTTTATGAACACGTGGATCCCGTATCTCGCCGAGATCGAGCGGATGGGCCTCGAGCGCAAACCCGTCGCCTGTTACAGCCCGGTATCACTGGCGGCAACCCGCTACCACGAGCTGTGGCACGAGATAAAAGAACGGACACAGGTTTGACATCGATCATCAGAAAGGCGGCACCGTGAAGAAGATCATACTGGTAAGACACGCGACCGCAGTGAAGAAGAATCTGGCGGAATCGGATTTCGATAGGGTGCTCAAAAAGGGGGGGCGCAAGGAAGCCCGTGACATGAGCAAGCGTCTGAAGGATATCGAGACAACGCCGGCGCTCTTTGTTTCGAGCACCGCGCCCCGCGCACTGGAGACGGCCAGGTTGTTCGCGAAGGCGTTCGACTACCCGGCGAAGAAGATCGATAAGCGCGAGGAGCTCTACGGGGGGATGTCCACGCGGGAGTTACTGCGGCTGATCAAAGGGTTCGACGACGGCGTTGATTCGGTGATGGTCTTCGGACACGATCCGACCTTTACCGAGTTTGCGAGGTATATGTTGTCAGAGCTCGAGGAGCCCGTGCCGAAGTGCGGCGTCGTCGGCATCGCGGCGGACGCGACGACGTGGATGAAAGTCACACCCGTGGTGTCGACGAAGGAGTATTTTCTGCATCCTTCGCGGCAGCCATCGGCGAAGGTTATGCGCAAAGCGCTGCGCAGGGAGCTAGGTGTGCAGATCGAGCAGAACATTGCCCGGACTCTGTCCGATTTCGGTATTAACGACAGCGATGAGGTAAGGAAAGAGCTGCAGAGAGTGAGCGCCAAACTGGCCAAGCGGCTGGCATCACAAGCGCGAACCAGCCAATCGACCAGAGGACCGAGCGAGGAGCCCGATTCTGGTCGTTCCGGGGAGAAGTAGATTTGAAGCTTGCGGCCATTGATATCGGGAGCAACGCGGTCAGACTCTTGCTGTCAAAGGTCATCGAGGACGGCGGTGGCCCGATTTTCAAGAAGGAATCCTTCGTGAGAATCCCCTTGCGTCTTGGTGAAGATACGTTTGGCGACGGCCGGATCTCGGATGACAAAACCGAGCGTCTCGTCGAGACGATGATTGGATACCGGCATCTCATCAAGGCCTACCCCGCACGAGATTTCGTGGCGTATGCCACATCGGCTATGCGGGAGGCGGAGAACGGCGATGACGTGGTTCGCCAGGTGAAAGAACGCAGCGGAATCGACATCTCGATCATCAATGGCAAGATGGAAGCCGAAGTGATCTTCGCCAACCATATCGAGGATCTGATCGGGCCAACAAAGAACTACGTTTACGTCGATGTCGGCGGCGGGAGCACCGAGCTCAACGTGGTATCGAAAAAAAAAGTGATTGCTTCCAGGTCGCTCAACATCGGCAGCGTACGGATGCTGAGGGGTGGGGTGCAGGAGTCGGAGTGGAGGACCATGAAGGCCTGGTTGAAGGAGAAAACGGCGGAGCTCAAGGACGTTTGCGGCATCGGCACCGGTGGCAACATCAACAAGATCTTCAAACTGGCCCGGATCAAAGAGGGGAAACCGATCTCCTACGCCAAGGTAAGGGAACTCTACGAGTATCTCGCGTCGTACACATTCGAGGAGCGTATCAGCAAGCTCGGCCTGCGGCCGGATCGCGCCGACGTGATCGTCCTGGCATCCGAGATCTACCTGTCCGCGATGAAATGGGCCAAAATCAAGAAAATGTATGTTCCCCAGATTGGTCTGGCGGACGGAGCCATCCGCATCCTCTATGA
>CBDVBZ010000097.1:0-14025 GCA_965372355.1 uncultured bacterium
GCCGCAACCCCTTGTCATATAGTGGCATGCAAAATTATGTGAAATATTTCTCAAAATGGCCTTGACAAAGGTCGAAGAAATGGGCTTATTGATACGTAGTTGCGTAAGTACGCAACTATGCAATTTAAGGGGCTTGTTCGGATGAAAATACGCAACAAACACATATTCAAGCTGCATGCCGAGTTCTGCAAAGTGGTCTCGAATCCCAACCGGCTGATGATTCTCGCGCTGCTGGGCAAAGGGAAGCTGAGCGTTGGGGAGATCGCCCGGTCGATCGGAGTGTCAATCTCCAACGTGAGCCAGCACTTGCGGATTCTGAAACAACATCACGTGGTGAAATCCGAAAAGGTGGGGCAAACGGTTTACTACAGGCTTGTCGACGCCAGGTTGGTGGTCGCATGTAACCTGATCCGGAGCGTGCTGCTCGACAACATGAAGAGCCGTGGGGACACCGCCCAAGGATTCGATCTGGAAGAGCTGATCGTCGAGGACTGATCAAGCTCTGTGATCATAAACGGATAGGAGTCAGAAATGACAACGGACGAACTGAAAGATCTGAATGCAGACAAGGTAGTGGATGCTCGAGGTACCGCGTGCCCGGGGCCGCTGCTGGAGGCAAAGCGGGGCATGGCGAAGGTTCCCCGAGGAGGCATCATGGAGGTGCTTTCTTCTGACGAGGGAACGAACGACGACATCCCACTGTGGTGCAAGAAGGTCGGCCATGAGTATCTAGGCAATCTCGCCGAAGCGGGACACTGGCGTCTTTTCGTCAAGAGGGGCAAGTGACGATGACGAAGCCGGGTAACGGAGGCACCGGTCGCAGGATACTGGTGTTTTCCACCACAGCGATCTCCGATCCGGGGATCGATCTGGCCGGGAGCTCACATTTGAGTTACCCCGCCTCTGTAGTGACCATCCCCGTACCTTGTTCCAGCGGCGTCAAGCCGAGTTGGATTCTACACGCTCTGGAAGCGGGCTTTGACGGAGTTTTTCTCGCTGCCGACGGTTCGGACTGCGCCTATGTACCCGATTGCACGGACCGAACGGGTGAAGTCGTGCGCCAGGCTCAGGAACTCCTGGAGCGGCACGGCGTGGATCCGCGGCGCTTGAAAATGGCTGCGATTTGCTCCGTTTGCGCGGAATCATTTGCAACCCATATGAAAAAATTTCACCAGGCGCTGGGCGAACTCGGTAGTGCTTAGGAAGGGCGCTCTTATGGATCATGACATTCTGATCGTTGGCGGCGGTATCGCGGGCATGGAGTCGGCGCTCACTCTCGGGGATATGGGATACAAGGTGCTGCTCGTCGAAAAAGAGGCAAGTATCGGCGGCAAGATGATTCTGTTGAGCAAGGTCTTTCCGACGTTGGATTGCGCCAGTTGTATTGCCACGCCCAAGATGGCGGCCACCGCCCACCACCCCAATGTCACGCTGCTGAACCACACCGAGGTCCGGGAGATCGAACGGCAGGATGATGGTCACTTTGTCGTGAGACTGAACAAGAAAGCGACATTCGTTGATCCGGCAGCGTGCACCGGCTGTGGTGAGTGTGAGCTGGCGTGCACGGTTGCGATCCCGGATCCATTCAGTTTCGATTTGGTTGCCCACCGGGCGGTGCACATACCTTATCCGCAGGCGGTTCCCAAGAAAGCAGTCATTGTGAGGCACGGCACCTCACCCTGTTCGTTCGCCTGTCCTGCGGGAGTGAAGGCACACGGGTACGTTTCCCTGGTGCGCAGCGGCAAATACGAGGAAGCGTTCCATCTTCATATGGAAGATGCTCCGTTGCCCGGCAGCCTCAGCCGGGCATGTTACGCGCCCTGCGAAGATGAATGTACCCGGGGTGATCTCGAGGGGACGGTGCCGATTCGGGGGATCAAGCGTTTTATGGTCGACCGGTATTATGCAGAGCATCCGGAGCCTGAATACGGTCCACCGGATAACCTGACAGAGAAAAGCGTGGCCGTTGTCGGTTCGGGACCCGGAGGTTTGTCCGCTGCGTACTACCTGGCCCGACGAGGTTACCGGGTTACGGTCCTTGAGGCGGCGGCGAAGTCCGGCGGGATGCTGCGCTATGGTATTCCCGCCTATCGTCTGCCAAAAGACATCGTCGATCGGGACATCAAGAACATCACAGTCCTCGGCGTTGATATCCGGACGAAGACGCCGGCAACCTCTCTCGAGGCGCTGAAAGCGGAGGGGTATGACGCCGTCTTTCTGGCCACGGGCACAATGGAGGGCTACAAACTCGGCATCGAAGGCGAAGATCTGGAAGGCGTTACAGATTGCATGAGCTTCCTCAAACGGGCGATCCCGTCGGATGATCTCGATCTGAAGGGCCAGACGGTGATGGTGATCGGCGGCGGCAACTCCGCCATCGATCCCGCCCGTATGGCCATCCGTTTGGGCGCCAAAAAAGTCATTATCCAATATCGGCGAAGCCGTGCGGAAATGCCTGCGCATGACTGGGAAGTTGACGCCGCTCTGGAAGAAGACGTGGAGCTCCAGGTCCTCGAGAACCCGAAACGCTTTATCGGCAAGGATGGTCGTCTGGAGGCCGTTGAGAGCCTTACGATGAGGCTCGGTGAGCCGGATGAGAGCGGACGGCGACGGCCGATCCCGGTGGAGGGTTCCGAGAAAAGGCGCCCGGTTGACCTGGTGATCGTTTCCATCGGTCTCAAACCAAGCTCGTCTCCATTCGCGAACGAAATCGATTTGAACAGAAACGGCACGGTTCAGATCGACGAAGAGACACTCCAAACCTCGCTCCCTTATGTTTTTGCAGGCGGTGACGTGGTCACCGGCCCGTCGATGATCGTGAGCGCCATCGGGCAGGGCAAGCAAGCGGCCTTTTACATCGATCGTTTTCTCCAGGGCCAACCCACAACGGGAGTTACCTTCGATGAGAAGCTGCCGGCGACGGATCGGGCAACGATCCTCGCGGGAAACAATGGCAATGGGTCCGGCTCACAACAAAGACTTCCGTTGTCAGATGGGAACGGGGTGCGGCCGGTTCCCATCACCGCCAGGCCGCCTTTTGAAAAGCACGAAGTTGCCGTGGAGGACCGCGTCACGAGCATGGTGGAGGTGGAGCTCCCCGTCACTGAAGAAGAGGCCCGCTACGGCGCCGGCCGGTGTCTGGATTGCGGTGTCTGCTCGGAGTGCGACGAATGCGTGAAGGCCTGTCCGGCCGATGCCATACACTTCGATCTGCGTTCCGAAGACATGACTGCGGACGTGCAGTCGGTCATCGTCTCAACCGGATTCAAGCTGTTTGATGCTCATTTGAAAACCACTTATGGCTACGGTCGATTTCCGAATGTAATCACCGCGATGCAGATGGATCGCATTCTTGCTCCCACCCGGCCATACAACAGCGTGCTGAGACCCTCCGATGGCAAGAAGCCCGACAACATCGCTTACGTCCTGTGCACGGGTTCCCGTGATCATACGGTAGGCAACCCTCTTTGCTCCCGAGTCTGTTGCATGTATTCCACCAAGCAGGCCCAGCTTATTATGGGTGCGTTGCCTATTGCCGATATCACTATTTACTACATCGACATCAGGGCTTTCGGGAAGGGATATGACGAGTTCTATGAGCAGGCGAAAGGTATGGGGGTGTGTTTCGTCAAAGGAAAGGTCGCAAGAATTGAGGGGCTCGAGAATGGCAACCTAAAACTTCACTACGAAGATATCGAAGGAAGCGGCGGCTCCGTGGAGGCGGAGCATGATCTCGTGGTTCTCTCGGTTGGGCTACTGCCGAATATGGATGCGCTCCACCTGTTCAAGGGTCAACAGCTCGAAGCGGATCCCTTTGCCTTCGTGAAGGAGACAGAGGAAGACGTCAGCCCCGGCAAGACGAGCATCGACGGCGTGTTTGTTGCCGGGACGGCATCATCCATCCTGGACATCCCGGATACGATTCTGCATTCAGGCGCTGCTGCCGCCCAGGCAGCGGCATACATCGAGAGGATGAAGGAGACCAAGTGAAGGAGAGACGAATCGGCGTGTATGTTTGCTACTGCGGCGGCAATATCTCGGATTATGTGGATGTCGAAAAGGTCCGGGAGGCCGTCAAAGATGATCCCGGAGTCGTTGTAGCCAGGACCACCATGTTTGCATGTTCCGACGCCGCGCAGGAAGAGATAATTCAGGATATCAAGGATGAAAACCTCGACGGTCTTGTGGTCGCATCGTGCTCGCCGATGTTACATCTCCACACGTTCCGGGGGGTCGCCGAACGGGCGGGCCTCAACCCCTACCAGTATGTACAGGTGAACATCAGGGAACAATGTTCCTGGGCTCACCGCGACAATACTGAGGAGGCAACGGCCAAAGGTATCCACCTCGTAAAAGGCGGTATCGCCAAGGTTGCTCTTACTGAGCCCCTGTCCACCATGCGCGTCGAAACAAAGCCGAGTGTTCTGGTGATCGGCGCCGGAGTCGCGGGGATGCGAGCGGCGTTGGCTCTCTCCGATATGAATCTTGCCGTTCATCTGATCGAGCGATCCGACAAAGTGGGGGGATGGACGGGAAGGTGGGACAAAGTGTTTCCCACAGAGTCGCGCAGTCATGAACTTGTGAAGCGCTTACACGATCAGATTCAAAACAAGGAAAATATCACCCTGTTCACCCATGCCGAACTTGTTGATAAGGGCGGCACGATGGGTGATTTCACGGTAACCGTCAGGTTACATCAAGCGGAAACGGTGACCCTCAATGTCGGTGCCATTATTGTTACCACCGGTTTCGATACGTACAAGCCATCGCCCGGCGAATTCGATTATGGAGAAGCAGGAGTGGTTACCCTTCCGGAGTTCAAGGATATGGTCGACCAGTCAAGCGGAACACTCGTATATAAAGGTCGTCCCATCAACACGATCGCGTATATCTACTGTGTGGGTAGCCGCCAGCATGAGGGGGATAACCCCCGCGAGTACTGCTCGCGTTATTGTTGCACGGCAGCCATTCATACGGCGCTTGGAGTAGGGGAAGCATTCGCCGGTGTGAACCAGTTTCATCTGTACCGTGATGTTCGTACGTATGGCAAATACGAGATTCTCTATGAGCAAGCATGCAGACAAGGTTCGGTATTCATCCGGTACGAAGAGGAGGACCCGCCGCTAGTCACTCACAAGGGTGATATGTTGAGTGTGTCGGTGAAAGACCAGCTCCTTGGCGGCGAAGCGATTGAGATCAATCCCGATCTGGTCGTGTTGGTTACCGGCATGACTCCGCGAGAAAACGCAGCGCTCGTAGATGTGCTGAAACTGCCCATTGGCATAGATGGGTTCTTCAATGAGATCCATCCCAAACTGAGGCCTGTAGAAACCGTCATCGACGGAGTGTTTATCGCCGGCGCTGCCCAGGGGCCCAAGACGCTTGCCGAGAGCGTTGCTTCAGGCCTGGCGGCAGTCTCGAAGAGTGCGGCACTCCTGATGAAAGGATATGTAGACCTCGAACCGCTCGTTGCCAAAGTCAACACGGATGCCTGTGCCTGGTGCGATAAATGCCAGGAGGCCTGTCCGTACGACGCCATTGAGCGCATCACTTGTGATGGCAAGGAAGTGGCGCATGTCATTCCGGCGCTGTGCAAAGGTGGCGGGGCATGTATCCCCGTATGCCCGTCGGATGCCATCGAGGTCGAAGGATATACGGATGCCCAGATAACAGCGATGATTGATTCGCTGGCGAAAGAGGTGGTCTGATGCAAAACGATCACATGCGCAGTCGTCGAGAAGTCGCCCTGGACGAAATGGTCATGAGAGACCGGATCCAGGCGGTTCTCGAGGGTGGGCCGAAGACCATTCCCGAAATTGCCGAGATTTTGCATCAACCCTCCCATGAAGTCATGTTTTGGGCGATGGCGATGTGGAGATACGGAAAGATCGTCGAAGTCGGAAAGGCCAATGAGGACGGCTATTACCAATACCAATTGAAAAAGTGAGAGTGCATACCATGGCAACCGTAGACACGACATTTCTCAAAGAAATAGCCCCTCCGGGACCTTTCAATGCGAACGCGTGCATCAATTGCGGCGTGTGTACGGCTATCTGCCCCATGGGGCTGGATGTTCTTCCCCGAGAACTGTTTCATTATGTACTGCTCGGGCTGAGGGACAAGGTCATTGAAAACCAGGAAACGATTTTCTCCTGTCTCCTGTGCAAGCTCTGCGAAGCAAACTGTCCCGCAGATGTGCACATCGCCGAGAATGTAAGGATCCTCCGCGGCTACATAAACCGAACAGTCTACGGACTTGGATAGAGGAAGTCATGCCAGTGCCAATTGCAAACATCTTGGGGATTCTAGCGGACAACTTGAGGAAGCGAAAAAGTGTGGTGCGTTTGTCATCCCGCCAGGCCACCGCGTGGGCACGGGGATTGGACATCCCAATGGGTGGCGAGACCGTCCTCTACACAGGCCACATGTATCAGCTCATGCCATCGATAAGCGCAATGGAAAAGAAAATGAGGCAAATCGAGGGGTCGTGGATGTCTCATTTCTTCGGTGTGGCTCGAGTGCTCAACAGAGTTGTTAATCTTACGCCGTTTCTGGCACGAGCAGACGCAGGTGACACCAGGACGTACAACGGCATGCTGCGCAACATAGCATGTCTGCTGAGAACAGCAGGCATTTCTTTTGGCTACTTGTACGATCAGGAGCTGTACTCGGGGGCGCTGTTATACGATGAGGGCATAGACGCTGTATTTGAAAAACATGCGCTCAAAGTTCACAGTATGTTCAAGAAACACGGTGTGAAACGGGTCATTACCGTAGATCCACACACGACAAACATGTTCAGGAGTGTCTATCCTGAAGTGATCAAGGGATTTGATCTGGACGTTGTGAGCTACCTGGAAGTGCTCGCCCAAAACCCGCTCACTCCCGTGAACAATCTTGCTCTGCCGATCGTGATTCACGACTCATGCGTATATGCGCGCTATGAGGGTGTGGTAGATGAGCCGCGACAACTGCTTGCGAGCGCTGGGGCCGAGGTAGCGGAGCCGGAGTTTTCTGGGATATTGACTTATTGCTGCGGGGGGCCTGTGGAGTCGCTCTATCCAAACAAAGCCCGTACGGTCGCAGATAATCGCATCGAACAGCTGGCAAAAGTCAGTAAGCATGTCGCAGCTATGTGCCCCATCTGCATTCTCAATCTAAAAGAGGCGGCCAAGGGACACGATGTCGAAGTCCGCGATGTTGCGGAGTATATGATGGCCGCATTTTGTGGTCCTGACGGCCGGGAAGGCAACCATGCTTCAGATGGTTCTTACACGGATAAGGAGGTAGTCGCGCATGGTGAGTAAGGTAGACAAATTAGTTGTTGTTGCCACCCATGGGTGTGAAGATGCGGAGCGGGCATCGCTCCCCTTTGTTATGGCGAACGCGGCGTTGGCTTTGGAGACACAGGCCGTCGTCATTCTGCAGGGCACGGCGGTTACTCTGGCCAAAAAGGGATGCTATGAGCACGTCTTTGCGACAGGGCTGCCGTCACTAAAAGAACTCGTAGATACATTTATCGAGATGGGCGGTACGCTGCTGGTGTGCACACCGTGCATCCAGGAGCGCCAGATCACCCCGGACATGCTGGTCAAGACAGCGAAACCCATCAAGGCTGCCAGGGTTATTATGGAAACCCTGGAGGCATCTGCCAGCTTGAGCTACTAGTCGGTATTACCCCCCAACGAATGGGGTCGGCCCAGCGGGCGGATTCTGCGTTAAAGGGTCCGCCCGTTTTCCGTGTTCCCCCCTGAAAGACAGCCAACCCACCCGGGTCGGCTCCGGAAACCGCCGGGTTGCTGCCCGTTGTCCAGCTCGTTTCCATTCCCGGTTTGGGTGGGATGTGGCGGGTTGATCCGGTGACCGCTGTCTTGTCCAAACGCGCACCCGCTGGCGCCGCCGAACAGTGTGGGCTAATCTATTAAATATCAACGGGATATTAAGCTGCGGCAAGAGATTTTTTCTCTTGACAAAGTGAACATAAGTTCATATTGTGGAATTGACACATGAACTTATGTGCAAAACAGGAGGCCCCATGGGCAGACCACACCGCAAGCGGCGTGTCGACAGACCGCCCCGATTCGTCAACTTCAAACCGACCGGCGTGCCGAGGCGACGGCTGGAAAAGGTCGAGTTGACGCTAGACGAATTCGAGGCGATCCGGTTGGCGGACTACCAGGAGATGGAGCATCTCGAGGCGTCACAAAAGATGGGCATATCGAGACCCACCTTCACGCGGTTGATCGAGAAGGCGCGGCGAAAGGTGGCGCAGGCCATCATCGACGGCAAGGAGTTGATCATCGGGGGCGGGTACTTTGACTTCGTCAACACGATTCACCAGTGCACCGACTGCGGCGAAGCAAGTCCGCAGCCCTTTGATGAAGACGCGGAAAACTGTCCCGATTGTGGCTCCGAAAATGTGGAGAACCTCGCGTGGCGGTTTATGGGAAGGGGTCGCGGGAGACATAGAAGGAAAAACGAGCGAGAAAACAAGGAGTAGCAGATACGATCATGAAAATAGCTATTGCGAGCGGAAAGGGTGGTACAGGTAAGACGCTGATCTCTACGAATCTCGCCTACATTGCCAGCGAGAGTTCGTCGGTCAACCTGTACGACCTCGATGTCGAAGAACCGAACTGTCATTTGTTCTTTGCTTCACATCCACACACTGTGGAGACCGTCAAGATGATGATCCCCGTGGTGGACGAAGGTCGGTGTGACCTGTGCGGTGTCTGCAGCGATGTCTGTGAATACCATGCAATGATCACGTTGCCAAATGGTGTGCTTGTGTTCCCCGAGTTGTGCCACAGCTGCTACGGCTGTCTGGAGATGTGTCCGCAAAACGCGATCAACGAAGGGTTCAAGGAGATCGGTCGCATTCTTGTCTCGAGCGTCGGTTCGATGAGTCTGATTGCCGGTGAACTGAAAATCGGGCAACCGGCGACGACCGCTCTGATCAAAAGGACTAAAGGAGCGATGGATGAACCCGCGGATATCAACATCTACGACTCCCCTCCCGGGACTTCCTGCCCCGTTATTGAAGCGGTAAAAGACGCCGATTACGTGGTCCTTGTGAGCGAACCGACCACCTTCGGACTGCACGATCTGGATCTGATCGTTCAAACGGTGAGACAACTCGGCAAGCCTCTTGGAGTGGTGGCCAACAAGGCAGTGGATGGGAATGATCTGATCGAGGACTACTGCCGGCAAAACGAGATTCAGATCATCCTTCGAGTTCCGGAGCGAGAGGACATCGCGCGGGCCTACGCAAGGGCCGAGCTGATCGTTGAAGCCATACCGGAGACACGCGGTCTCTTCGAAAGCATGCTGGAGAGAATGCGAGCAGAAGTGGAGAAGGTGAGGGCATGAAAGAGATAGCAGTCATGAGCGGAAAAGGTGGTACCGGGAAGACATCCATAACGGCCGCACTGGGTACGCTGGCGGGGCAGATGGCAGTGGTGGCGGACTGCGATGTGGGGGCGGCGAACCTCCATCTTCTCTATCACCCGGAGGATCAGGAAGCCCATCCGTTCTGGAGCGGTAAGACGGCGGTGATCGATGGTGAAGCGTGTAACGATTGCGGCGTCTGCCTGGAAAAGTGTCGGTTTGACGCAATCGACGTTCGGGATAATCGGCACGTGGTCGATGAGGTGAGCTGTGAGGGTTGTTCGGTGTGCCACCATTTGTGTCCGGTCGATGCAATATCCATGGCTGACAATCTATCCGGCGACTGGTTTATCTCCAAGAGCCGTTTTGGCAACTGGTTCGTGCGTGCCAAGCTGCGAATTGGCCAGGAAAACTCCGGCAAGCTGGTGGCCACGGTCAGAGAGGAAGCGAAAAAGCTCGCCAAGCGAGAGAACATTCCCTATGTCATCGTCGATGGCCCGCCTGGAATCGGTTGTCCGGCGATTGCTGCATGCTCCGGCATCAGTCACGTGCTGATTGTGACGGAAGCGACACAATCCGGTTTGCATGATCTCGAGAGGCTGGTGGGTCTGATCAACTTCTTTAAAGTCAGCGCATCTTGTGTCATCAACAAACACGATCTGAACGCTGAAGTCTCTCATGACATTGAGTCTTTCTGTGAAACGCGTCATATCGAGGTGATCAACAAGATTCCTTTTGATCCGCTGTTCTCTGTCGCGCTGCAGGAAGGAAAAACGTTGGTAGAGACGGGTAACGGTTGGGTGACGGGTAAGATAGAAGAGATCTGGAATCAACTCCAGTAGAACCACTTGTAGACAAGGAGGACGAAATGAAAATAGCGATTTCGGCTTGCGGTAACGGCTGGGAGGAACAGGTCGACGATCGATTTGGGCGTGCCGTGGGATTCTTTATCGTCGACACGGACGACAACCCGACATCGTACATCGACAACGGGGCGAATGTAGACACTGCCCATGGAGCGGGAACCGGCGCCGCACAGGCGATTGTCGATGCGGGAGTCGGAGTGGTCATTACCGTCAAAATCGGTCCCAAAGCCGGATCGGTTCTCAAAGCTGCCGGCGTAAAGGTGATGACCGGCGTGGGACAAACATCCATAAGGGAAGCGTATGACCGATATCAACAAGGGAATCTTGACGAACAGTGACTCAGATTAGGAAAGGAGAGCATCATGCCAAGAAGAGATCGAACCGGCCCGCAGGGTGAGGGCCCTCAGACAGGACGTGGACTGGGTGATTGCGCAGGGGAGAGTGTGCCCGGCCGGCAATTCGGCGGAGGAATGTCGAGGAGAAGGCAGCGTGGGGGAGGGTTTGGGAGAGGTCCCGGAGGGGGCTTCGGAGGAGGCTTCGGAGGGGGTTTTGGGAGAGGTTATACGGGAGGTGTGAGGTCTGGCGAACCGGAGCCAGGCCGGGGTTCAGAATATTCCGAAGCAATGCAACTCGATTCTTTCAAGAATGACATTGCGCGTCTGAAGGCAGATCTGAATGACCTGCTTCGTCGTCTGGAAATGCAGAGTCCGGGTGAGAGCGAATCGAATACCCAGGAGTAAGGTGTCCGGGCAATGGGTGTGATCGGTGACCCGTTGAACCCGCATGCGGTTCTGCCGGCTGCGTTTTCGTGGTGTGGCGAATGGTTGGAATATTCGCTTTGCGTGTCCTCCGGCAGCGCCGCCTGTGAGCGAGTCATTCGGTGAAGTGTGAGTGTCGGATTGTATTCTAACATGGAGGATTGATATGCAGGAGCAAGGAGGCCGTTCGATGGGCCGTGGTGGGTTTTGTGTTTGTCCCAAGTGCGGTCACAAGAGCGCACACCAACGTGGTGTACCCTGTCAGGAAGACAAGTGCCCGGATTGCGGCACGAAGATGTTGCGGGAGGGGTCGTACCACCACGATCTGCTCACCAAGAAGAAGGAAAAGAAGAGTGGCGAATAGATCGATGGCGGCCCGTGATCGAAAGAGACTTAGCTGTGCGGGAGGCTGTCCACCGCGCAAGTAGAAAGCCCAATCAAGGGAACACGACGTCTGACTCGAGCGCGATGAGGTGCCGAGATGGCCAGAATCAAGCCGTTTGAGAGGTACCCCGGGCAATACGATAACTGGTTCGTAGCGAACCGGTTTGCCTACCGCTCAGAGCTTCGGGCGGTCGAGAAACTCCTTCCAAAACAAGGCGTGGGGGTGGAAATCGGTGTCGGCGGCGGGCGATTTGCCCAGCCGTTGGGCATCCGTTTCGGCGTTGATCCGTCTCCCAATATGTGCCGGTTGGCGATGAAGCGTGGAGTCAGGGTTGCTGAAGCTGTGAGCGAGGCGTTGCCGTTTCGGGACGAGTCGTTTGATTTTGCGCTAATGGTAACCACAATCTGTTTCGTCGACGACGCCCGGAGTGCACTTCAAGAGGCGCAGAGGATACTAAGGCCCGGCGGTTGCATCGTTATAGGCATGGTGGACAAGGAAAGTCCGCTGGGGCGAGCGTATCTGCGGATGAAAAGCGGAAACGAGTTCTACCGCATAGCGACGTTCTACTCCACTGATGAGATAAAGGAGCGCCTGGAAGAGATAGGTTTCGGAGGTGTCGAGGTTGTCCAGACGGTTTTTGGAGGTCTCGAGGAAATTGATGAAGTGCAAGCTTGTCGAGAAGGCTATGGCGAGGGCGGGTTCGTAGCAATAAAGGCAACAAAGAGAGAGCGGGGGGCTGAATCCGCGTTGCGGCAGCTCAACAAGAAACCAGAGGAGGATCATCATGTCTGAACTCATAGCGCAAGAAGTATTCGATTTTTTGCGTCCGGAACAGGTCAATGCCCTCAGCGATGCGTCTGAAAAGATCAGCTATGCCGCTGGAGACACGGTGTACAAAATGGGCGCCAAGGCTGACCGCCTGTTCACGGTGCTCAAGGGCGAAGTCGCCCTGCGTTTGCCTGGAGAGGGCGGTGTGAGCATCGTCATCGCTCAGCTGTCGAAAGGGGCGATGTTTGGATCGTGTATGTGTGTCAACAGGGATTCATATGCGCTAACGGCTCAGTGCACCCAGGATTCGGAGCTACTCAAAATCGACAGCAGGGTCTTGAAAAGCCTGATGGATGAAGATCTCCCGATGGGATACGCCTTGCAAACCCGTATCTCTGAGATCTACTTCAACCGCTACACCGACACGATGAAGAAGCTGCAGGCAATCGTGATGAACATCACAATCGAAGCGGACTGAGATCCGGCTTTTGTGCGTGGCGTGTGCAAGTAAACTTGCCCAAGATCTCCACCCGCTCAATTGTGATCGTCCATCTCAGCACTTGCGCGCGGCTACCTCTGGCGCTGGGCGCTGAGATGAGGCTGGTAGCTGAGAACAGGTGGAACAGGTTTATCGATAAGGAGGACGCCATGAAAGAGATTTACGTAGGCGCAAACGATATCGACTGGCAACCTGCAGAAGCGTATCCCGCTGGAGCCATGCAAAAAGTATTTCACGACGGCTCGGATTCCATGCCGCTGTCTTTCCTCCTGAAAATCCAGCCAGGCTGGATGATGGAGGAGCACTCGCATATTCATGCTGAAATACACTATGTGCTCGAGGGGGACTACGAGAGCCACAACCAGACCTACCCCGCGGGCTCGTTCCGGATGATTCCTGCGCATACTAGTCACGGTCCCTTCACGACGCTAGGAGGCGCCGTGGTTTTGGTGATTCGGGTAGGAGATCTTTCGTAGAACCCCGCGGGTTGTTTGCGGAGACGTGGAGTATGGTCGGAAGCACTCCGAATTGGCAACGGCAACTGTACAGGAGCAACGGCGATTATCCCCCGTGGAGGAAGTCAGATGGCAGAGACAGCAAAGATAGGAATCATCATATGCGATCGGTATCGAGCCTGTGCCGGTGGCAAGTGTCTTCGTGCTCTACGCAACCGGGAAGGTGCGTTTAGCGTCTACGAAGACAAGGATCTGGAGGTAGTCGGCTATGCTACCTGCGGCGGGTGTCCAGGCGGCAATGTGGAATATGCTCCGGCGGAAATGAAGAAAAACGGTGCGGAAACGATACACTTTGCCACCGGTCTGATCGTGGGGTATCCGCCGTGTCCCTATATCCAGTACTTCAAGGACTATGTGGAGACCAGGTTCGCTCTGGAGGTCGTTCTTGGCACGCATCCCATCCCTCAGAATTACTTCCAGACGCACAAGGAACTGGGTACGTGGAACACTCCGGAATGGCAGGACATGATTCGAGCAACGTTGGCCGATGAAGAGACTCGACTCGCTTATGATTGATACGCGTTTGTTGCGCGGATGACCTCCGCAAACCAGCAGACGCAACCCTCGCGGGGAGTGCGCTACGAATCGGGCAAGGCACTCTCCAGGTCATTGAGCTCTTCGACGAAACGATCAATATCGGCGTCGGTGTGACCTTTCTGTTTCGCGGCCTCCTCGAGCGTGCCCCAGATGGGCTCGCCGCATGCGAGACACTTGATGTTGTGCTTCATCAAGTAGCGTACGGCGCCGGGGACTTTCACGAGATCTTCTATGAATGTGGACCTATGGATCATGGGAACCTCCCGTTTGTTTTCCCGGTCTTGCATGGAGTCATGGGATGCGGAACTAG
>CBDVBZ010000098.1:0-13972 GCA_965372355.1 uncultured bacterium
CGACCTCGTAGAGGAGCTTCCAGAGATGACTCTCCGGACCGTTGTCGATCGAGCTGCCGATCGGCCGGCCCCAGTTGTCGGCGCGCCAGATTCGGTATCCCTCGAAGTCGAACACCTGGGTTTTGACATCGGGAATCGTCTCGCTGAAGTTATCCCAGTAGATCACGACACCGTCGGCGGAATGGTCATCGATACGTACGTTTGGAGGCGGAGGAGCCGTGCCGACAATCCAGCTAATCTGTTTTTCCTTCCCTTCGATCCCCGTCTTGTACTTGGCGCTGTCCTCCGCCGCATATCCGCAGGCCAGCTGAAACAGGGCCTCCTTGGCGCAGTCGTTGTTGATCCACAGCGTTGTCCCACGAGGGATGATCGCAATCGGTGTGCGATACTCGACGCGGCACGTATCGATCGCGACATTCGTCGCGGGGCCGGGGACACCGGTCTCCCGACCGTCCACACCCGTCGTGCGGTTGCCGTCAAGGTTGAACCAGGCGCCTTCGAATGTCAGCTGGGCGCTGGCCACGTTCGCGATTGTTTCCGTACCCTGGCCGGCAACAAAGGCCACCTGAAAGATCAACGTACTCTCTGGAAACAACTCGGCAAATGGTCCGGCACTGACCAGCATCCGGTAATCCCTCGGGATGATCGCCTCACGCTCGATGACCTCCTGCGAAAGCAGCTCGTACCGCTCGAAGTCGTTGGTGGGGTCGCCGCCCTCCTCGAATGACTGGCTACCCGAAAAGTTGGCGTACGTGCTGATTCCGACACGTCTCGGCGCCAACTCACCGGTGGGATCCGTTGTGTGTCCGAGGAACATGACACCGAAGTAGCCCAATGTCTGACCCTCGTCGCCATCCGGATCGTACGTGAAGGCAATGTCGATCTGGACAGGACCGAGGTCCGTACACGCCACCGGGATAAAGAGACGTCCGGTCGCATCGTCCTCCCAGTAGTTGTCGCGATCCCGAGGGCCGGCGTCACAGTCGGCAAAGAAGCCGATATAGAGGTCCTCGAGAATGTCGTTTCCAATATTGGTGATTTTGAATTCGATCCCCACGAAGTCGTCGAAGCGGTTTTCTTCCCACTGGTAGCTTTCCTGACGGACAAGAAGACCGAGCGGGTTGTGGTTGGGAAATA
This sequence comes from uncultured bacterium, assembly GCA_965372355.1. GTDB lineage: Bacteria > Krumholzibacteriota > Krumholzibacteriia > WVZY01 > WVZY01 > CBDVBZ01. Next base: position 1,138 of record CBDVBZ010000098.1, read on the forward strand.
TCTGAAGTGAGATCGGCTGATCGTCGGTGTACCAACAACTGAACATCTGCTTCGATACGGCGGCGAAGTCCTCATCGACCAGACCATCCAGATCGTCATCGCGGCCGTTCAGCCAGTCCTCGTCGACAAACCCGTCCTTGTCGTCGTCCGCATCAGCGGAAGGCAGACGGTTGCCACCCTTCGCCCCCTCGGCGGTACGATAGAGGATGTCGATCGGGTCCTGCGTCGGTCTGAACTCGGTTGCGTACGCCGCAGTGGTGACCGCTGGTACGCCGCCCTTCAGCGCGCCAATCCAGAGACCGGCGACGTAGAGGTACTCGACACCGCTCCCGGCTGGCCATTGCGCCGATGGCGCTTCCGAAAACGTGTTGGCCGAACCCGGCCAGGATCCGAAGTTTCCCCAGTTGGCCACGTGCATGTGGAGCTCCCCGACGTTATGGACAAACGAGCCGTCGAGGACGAGCGTGCGCTGGGGGCCCGGAATCCCCTTTTCCCCCGAGTCCCCGGGGATCCACCGCGCAAAGGCCACACCAGGCACAATAATAATGATAGTTACAGCGAGTGCCAGATAGAGCGCTAGCTTCTCTCTCATGAGTCCTTCTCCAATAGGGTATCGAACGATTGCACGCAATGTTATGGAGCTTAGAGCTATTCGGTGGGGCTCTTATAAAGAAAACACACGGGATAACCAGAAGTCAAGTATTATTGGTCGCTGGGGAAGACCCGCAACAAATATTATGTCAACAGGTTAGCCAACACGGGGCGATGTGGCGACCGGCCTGACCGCTGCCGGCATGCCCCAGGCCCCGCCAGGATCCGGGTTTCCGGCGTGCCCGGCGGAACCGTGGGTCCGCGGCGTGTGTAGAAAAGGTTTGATTTCGGGTCGTGATTTCGGACAGTTGCATTTCGGCGCGTATCGACGTATACTGCGTGCTTTGTCGTCCCCGTATTCTGGAGTCTGTATGCGATATCTGACTACCATACTTGGCCTTGTGGTCCTCTTGGCCGTCGCCCTCGCGGCGGGCTGCTCGAAACGCGAGCACGAGGTGACGATCGCCTATACGAACAACATGATCGGTGAGATCCGGTCGTGCGGCTGCGGAGCCCACGACTACGGGGGGCTGGGGCGTCGGGCGACCTTTCTAGAAGGCCTGCGCAAGCGGTCGGAGAATTTTCTTTTGTTCGAGGGTGGCGATTTCTTTGGTCTGGGCGTCAACTACAGCGAGCAGAAGGCACGGCTGACGACGCAGGCCATGGCGTTTATCGGTTACGATGGGATCGTCATAGGCGAAAAGGACTTCGCTCAGGGTGTCGAGTATCTCGTCGATCGAGTCGGTTCTTTGAAGCTCCCCGTAGTCGTCGCGAACCTCGTGGACACGCAGTCCGGCGAGCTGTTGTTTGCGGCCTCACGTACGTTCGAGACGCCCGGCGGTTTAAAGGTTGGTGTCATCGGTGTGATCGATCCCGGCCTGGCCTTTCCGGAGGCGGTCTCTCCGGGGCGGCTCCGCGTGGATGATCCAAAGGCCGCGATTGAAAGGGAAGTTGCCTCGATCGGTGACGCCGTCCATATCGTCGTCGTTCTGGCGCACATGCCGACGATGAAAATACGGCAGTTAGGCAAGCAGATTCCAGATGTCGATGTTATCGTTGCGGGACACGATGCCAGGCCCACGAGAAAAGCAACGACGGTTGGTAATGCCTATTTGCTGACAACGGTGGACCGGGGACGCTTCGTGGGTCTTGCGTGGGCAACGGTAGATACCAAAGAGGGCATCGTCAACCTCGTCACCGATGTCAAGCCGCTGGGCGAGGATTACACAGACCACGAGGCGATCGTGAAGCTGTTTCAGTCTTACGACATGGAGATTGCCAGGGTGGAATCACAGCGGATTTCGACAAAGATGCGGGCGACGGGCGCGTTCGCGGGCGACGGCGCCTGCGTCGAGTGCCATCAGGCGATCCATGAGCAGTGGATGGGCACCAAACACGCCCGCGTATTCGACATACTCGTCCGGGAGGGCCGGGAGTTCGATCGCGATTGCACGCCCTGTCATACCACGGGGTTCTACGAGATCGGCGGTTTCTTGTCTGCCGTCGACACGCCGGAGCTCAGGAACGTCCAATGCGAATCCTGTCACGGCAATAGCGCCACGCACGCACGGACGCCGATCGTCCGGACACCCACGACCGCACGGAACGCCTGCACGAGTTGTCACAACGAACAGCAGACGCCCGACTTTGAGTTCGAGACTTTCTGGCCCAAAATCACCCACTAGATCGGGCGGCCTTTGGACCGTCGTCGGCCGGTGGAACGGCCGTCTTTTTGCGGTTGACACGTTGGAATACAAGGTGTTACCTTCTTCTCACAAGGTTTTTTCCCCACCTCAGATGATTCCCGAAGGGATACATTACTGTTAATCAGTTACTTCAAGGAGCGTAAGTTGATGAGCAGGAAGTGGTTTGTACTGACAATACTCGGGGTGTTCTCCGCTTCGTTCTTGGCCGCGTGTTCGGACTCCAGTGAGGTGGATCCGTATGCGTTGGTGACGCTGAAGCAAGCTACCTACGACCAGGTGGTCAGCAAGAGTTTCAAGTACAAGTTTCAGAATCCGAAAGTGGTTGCCACCTATCGCAACCTGGGTCTGATCCGCGAAGGTAACCAGCTCGAGATCATCGCGGCGAGAAGTCTGGCCGATAAGCTCGAGGGCCTCACCGAAGGAGAACTTGAGCTTGCCGTCGCCAAGAAGTTTTCACCTTATGTGTATTTCAAGGTGGAGCGGATCGTCGCGGGTGTCGACACGATCTACCCGGCACAGTCCGGCGGTATTGCATACCCGGTCATTACGACTGCCGAGGAGTACGGTGTCGACGGGTTCGAAGAGAAGGACATCGACCAGATCCCGTACAACCGTACCGGTGCGATCAGGGCGCTGAAGGATAAGAGGATCCGGATCCGCGGCCCGGTCGTGGCCGAGAAATCGGAAGGACGGACGATCTATTATATCGAAGGAAAAGGCACGAAGTTTCGCGTCAGTGACCCCATCGAGGCGATCGGTTTGATTCTGAACATGCTCGCCGAGAGCAACTATGTCTTTGAAGGCGGCGTTATCCTGACCGAGCCGGAGCCGTATTCCGAGCGGATGAAGAACCATATCGCCGGAACGATTGATATCCAGTATGTGATGTACGGAGACCGCCTGATCACCGGTTAGTCTCGTTTACGCTCGTCAGCTTATACGACCAAGGGCGCACGTTCGTGCGCCCTTTTTTTGTTTGACCGCCGGTTAGACGTTGGCATAGTTTAAGCTGTGTTGGTGCACAACTGCAGGTGTTCAGGATGATGAGCTGCCACAGCCGCATAGGCTCGGGAGAATCGAAGATGCAAAGACTACCGACCTGGATTGAGATCGATCTCGACGCGTTGACCCATAATCTCGGGATCATCCGCCGTGTGGTCACGGAGGACGTTCAGATCATGCTCATCGTGAAGGCCGACGCCTACGGGCACGGAGCAGTCCAGATCGCCCAGACCGCCGAGGATCAGGTCGACGCCTTCGCCGTTGCCACGATCGACGAAGCCACCGAGCTGGCAAAGGCGGGGATCAAGAAGAAGGTGCTCATCATCAACCCGATGCTCACCGACGAGATTGCAACCGTTGTCGACAGTGGGTTTGTCGCAACGGTGACGTCCTACAGTTTTGCAGAGGCGATGTCCGACTACGCGCGAACACGGAATACCCGCGCCGAGGTCCACGTGGAGGTGGACACCGGGATGGGACGGGCCGGGTTCCGGCCCGAGGAGGTTGTCGGGCTGATCGAGCGGATCGCGGCGCTCGATGGTCTCCGTATCGTCGGGATGTTCACGCACTTTCCAGTCGCGGAATCCGATCAGGGTTTCACAGTTGGACAGGTGGATGAGTTTCGCGATCTCGTCACGAGGGTCAAGGCGGCTGGGATCGACATTCCCGTTCTTCATGCCGCCAACAGTTCTGCGATCGCCAACGTGGCACAATCCCACATGGGTATGGTCAGACCGGGCTTGAGCGCCTACGGTCACCTGGTGTCGGGTGTCAAAGCGGGGTTCGAGATCCGTCCGGTCATGCACTGGAAGTGCCGCGTTGTCCAGATGCGGGACCTGCCCGCCGGCGCCACAGTGTCCTACGGGCGGACGTTCACCGCGAAGCGGCCAACCCGGATGGCTGTGTTGCCCGTCGGTTACGGGCACGGATACCCATTGCGGATGTCGAACCGGGGGCATGTGATTGTAGGGGGCAGACACGTGCCGATTCTCGGTCGTGTCACGATGGATATGACGATGGTCGATGTCACCGATGTGACACCGACACCGCAACCGGGTGACGAGGTTGTCCTGATGGGTGTTCAGAAGAAGACGGAAATCAGTGTTGGTGACATCGCCGCGTGGGTGGATGGCATTCCCTATGAGGTTCTGACAGGAATCAGCAAGAGAGTCCCGCGAACGTATTACCGCGACGGCAAGCTCGAGATCTACAAATCCCTCCTCGGCGTGACGGCGACTAATCTGTAACGGTGGGTGCCGGGCACGGCGCCATGACCCCGTGGATCAATTCGAACAGATCATATGTATCGTGCTTGACGGTGTGGGTGTCGGTGAAGCCCCCGATGCCGATCGATACGGTGATGTCGGGAGCGACAGCCTGGGCAACACGGCAATACACGTTGGCGCTCTCCAGCTGCCGGTACTGGGGCGAATGGGGTTGGGTAACATCGCCGATGTCGCCGGCGTGCCTCCCACGGACGATCCGGTGGCGTGCTTCGGCCGGATGCGTCCGGCGTCTCAAGGCAAAGACAGCACGAGCGGTCACTGGGAGCTGATGGGGTGCGTACCGGACAGCCCGTTTCCAACATACCCCGGCGGGTTTCCACCGGACGTTGTCGCCGAGTTCGAGCGAGCGATCGGCCGCAGGGTGATCGGCAACCGACCGGCGAGTGGAACGGCGATCATTCAGGAACTCGGGTCTGAACACCTGCGAACCGGCCGGCCGATTCTTTATACATCACAGGACAGCGTCTGGCAGTTGGCGGTTCACGCCGATGTGATGGGTCTCGATGAGCTGTATCGCATCTGTGAGACCGCGCGGTCGATTCTCACACCGCCCCACGGTGTTGCCCGTGTGATCGCGCGACCGTTTACCGGCGCGGCCGGTGGGTTCTACCGGACGCCGGACCGGAGAGACTTCTCGCTACCGCCCCCGCGGCCGACGCTTCTCGACATGCTCAGCGACGGGGACAAAACGGTGGTGACGATCGGTAAAATCAGCGATCTCTTCTGCGGGCGCGGCATCGCGCAATCGATCGCCACGAAGAACAACCGAGATGGCATGAAACAGACGCTGGATGCGGTTCGCCGGCCCGGGTGGGATCTGGTGTTCGTCAATCTCGTCGACTTCGATACGATGTGGGGGCATCGCAACGACGCCCGGGCGTATGCCCTCGGGCTGGAGGAATTCGACTCGTATTTGAACGATCTTCTCGACGCTCTCGATCGACGCGCACTCCTGATCATTACATCGGATCACGGCAACGACCCCACAACGGAGAGCACAGATCACAGCCGTGAATACGTTCCCCTGATCGTTTATCATACGGCAATGGAGCACCCGGTCGATCTTGGCACGCGCGACACACTCGCCGACGTTGCCGCCACGATCGCCGATAACTTTGGCATCAAAGAGCGGTTGCCGGGAACGAGCTTTCTGAGTCGAGTCACTGGTTGAAGAGGGGAGGAAGCTGAGATGGAATGGGATCACACCCTGGCCGGGTTCATCGATCACACGGCGATCAAAGTCACGACGACGGAGGAGGACGTGGTCGTCGCGTGTAAGAACGCGCTCGACTACGGGTTCGCCAGTGTTGTGGTGGCGCCGTTCTACCTGCCGCTGATCGCGGAGCGTCTCTGTGGCGGCGTCGTGAAGACGTGCACCATCGTGTCGTTCCCGCTGGGCGCGCACGCGCCGGAGGACAAGGCCGGGGCGGTCGATCGCTATATCAAATTGGGCGCAAAGGAACTCGATGTTGTGATGAATGTCGGGGCGTTCCTATCCGGACGGCGTGATGTTGTGGAGGAGGAGATCACGAGTATCGCGAGGGTGTGCCGTAGACGGGCGGTGTTCAAGCTTATTATCGAGACGGCATGCCTCAGTAAAGGACAGATCGCCGCCGCAACCCGGCTTGCGGTCGAGCACGGCGCCGACTATGTAAAGACATCGACAGGGTTTGGCAGTGGCGGCGCTACAGTGGAGGACGTGGAAGCCATAAGGGATGCCGTTGAGGGCAAGATCGGCATCAAGGCTTCAGGTGGGATCGGTACGCCGGAGATAGCCCACAAGCTTCTGGAAGCAGGTGCGACGCGACTCGGATGCAGCGCGTCACTGGATGTGATCCGGGTCAGGTAAAGGGGGATGAAGCGATGTTGTCCGTTGGCGAAACCTCCTCTGACATGCAAGACGCGGCGCGAGGAAAGCTCAAGCAGGCGAGTACCCATCGCGCCCGAGCTCTCAATGACCGTCCGACTGTGAGCGGTCGAGGTTTTCGTAATTGTCGAACCCGGACAGGGCGTCGATCGATGTGCCGTCGCGGTCGCAGTAGCCACGCGGGACGGTGCCATCGATAAAGATCTCGCGACGCACGTGGGTGCACTTCGATGTGCTCAGGGCGCCGCTTTTCTCGCAGATCACACGGTAGACGATCCCGTCGGGCACGGTGAAGGGCTCGGCGTGACCATCGCGATAGTAGGCTTTCATGATATCCGTCCACAGCGGAAGCGATGTACGCGCCCCCGTCATCGATCGCCCCATCGTCTTCTTCTCATCGAATCCCGTCCAGACACCGACGGCCAACTCGGTCGTGTATCCGACAAACCATCCATCCGTGTAGTCATCGGTCGTACCGGTCTTGCCAGCGGCTGGTTCGTCGAACTGCATCAAACGTGCGCCAACACCGGTGCCTTCATTCATGACGCTCTCCAGCATATTGGTGATCATGTAGCTTGTCTGAGGGCTCAGCACCTCTTCGCGGTATATCTCGTTTTCCTCGAGCACTTTTCCATTTCGATCAACGACTTTCTTGACGAACAGCGGTTCGGCGCGGACACCCCCCGATGCCATTGAGGCGTACGCACTAGTCAATTCCAACAACGTCACCTCGGATGTGCCGAGCGCGAGCGAGTAGACATTCTGCAAGGGGCTCTTTACGCCCAGCCGGTGGGCAACGCTGATGGCCGACACCGGCCCGAGCGACATCAGAACTCTGACCGCGGGGACGTTGATCGACTTGTTGAGGGCGCGTCTCATCGTGATCTCGCCCCGGAAGCGCTTGGAGAAATTGTTTGGCTTCCAGACGTCGCCGTTCGGCAGATCGAGAACGATCGGAGCATCGAGCACGATATCGGCGGGAGTGTAACCGTTCTCGAGCGCGGCAACGTAGATGAAGGGCTTGAACGCGCTGCCCGGCTGCCGTGTTGCCTGGACGACGCGATTCCAGTTGCTGTGCTTGAAATTGCGTCCGCCGACCATCACCCGGACGTATCCGGTCTGCACATCAATCGCCACCGCGGCCGACTGGAGATACTCGGGCGGTCCGGCGTCGGTCGAGTCGAGAAGCGCCTCATAGGATTGCCGCGTCTGGTCGTAGTCACGGGTGTTCTCGATCTGAACGATCCGCGCTTCGAGGCTGTCCTCCGCGATGCGCTGCAGGTACGAATCGAGCGTTGTGTTGACCTGGAGTCCATCGTGGTAAATGCGATCAGCGCCGTACTTGCTCTCGAGGTAGCGGCGCACGTGCTCGAGGAAGTAGGCGGCAAATGGCCCCTCCGAGCTTTCCTTGGCAATGACCACCTCGCTGCCGGCGATGGAATCGGCCTCGGCGGATTCAAGCACGCCGTGGTCGACCATTGCGTTTAGTACTAGGGTGCGCCGCGCAATCGCCCGGTCGAGGTGATAGTGTGGAGAATAGTCCCGAGGGTTCTTTGGCAGACCGGCTAGCAACGTGGCTTCGCCAATCGTGAGCTGGGTCACACCCTTTCCAAAAAACTCCCTGGCGGCTGCCTCTACACCGTAGGCGCCCGCGCCGAAATAGATCTGATTCAGATACATCTCCAGGATCTCGTCCTTCGAGTAGGTCCGCTCGATCTTGGTCGCCAGAATCGCCTCTTTGATCTTGCGCGAAATCGAAACATCGAACATGACGAATAGGTTGCGGGCGAGCTGCTGAGTGATCGTGCTCGCACCCTGGACGATTTCACCCGCCACGATGTTCTTGACCATCGCGCGGGCGATACCGAAAACGTCCACTCCCCAGTGGGAGTAGAACTTGCGGTCCTCTGTGGCGATGACCGCATCGGTAAGATGCGCGGGAATATCCCTGAGCGGAATGAGGACGCGGTTCTGCTGGTAGAGCTCTCCGATCAGGGTGCCGTCGTCGGCGTAAACCTGCGTCTTGAGAGAGGGCTCGAAGTTCTCCAGACGAGCGGTGCTGGGGAGGTCTCGGGCGAAGAAGTGATAGGTCCCGACGCCGGCACCGAGCACGAACACGGCTACGGCGATGGAGATCTTGGCGATCAGCGATATGCGTTTCTTGTCCATGGCTAACTCTTTTTACAGTAATCCGCCGGCGAATTGCGCAAAAAATGGTCCGCTCACACCGGAATCGTTGAAAAACATACTATTTCTTCTATTATAATTAAAGATGTAACGCTGGCCTGAAGGCGGTAGGTTTGGTATACTTTTGCTAACTTGCGATAATATAGAGAGTTAGAACGCGATTTTATTGAACGGGCGCCCCGTGCGCCGGCAGGACGTGATCGCCAGATGGATTCGGTAGAGAAACAGCTCGAGGTTCTCAAACGCGGTGTCGTGGATTTGATCCCCGAAGACGCGCTGCGGGAGAAGCTGGAGCGGTCGGTGAGCTCCAAGAAACCGCTGATCATCAAACAGGGCTTCGACCCGACGGCACCCGACATCCACGTCGGGCACACCGTGGGTCTCAGAAAGCTGCGGCAGTTCCAGGATCTTGGCCACACGGTCGTCTTCCTGGTCGGGGACTTCACCGGTCTGATCGGTGACCCGAGCGGCCGTAGCGAGGTGCGCAAGCGGATGACGCGCAAGGAGGTCATGAAGAACGCCGACACGTATACAGAGCAGGCCTACAAGATCCTCGACCGCAAGCGCACGAAGATCGACTACAACAGCCGGTGGCTGGCGAAGATGCAGTTTCCGGAGGTCCTCGAACTGGCCGCGACCCAAACGGTGGCGCGTCTTCTCGAGCGCGATGACTTCGAGAAGCGGTTCAAGGCGAATCGGCCGATCAGCCTGCTCGAGTTCATCTACCCGCTGGCGCAGGGTTACGACTCGGTCGTGCTTCAGGCCGATGTGGAGATCGGCGGGACGGACCAGACGTTCAATCTGCTCATGGCGCGCGAGATCCAGCGGGCCTACGGGCAGGAGCCTCAGGTGGTCATGACGCTGCCGCTTCTCGAGGGGACGGACGGCGTGCAGAAGATGAGCAAAAGCCTCGGCAACACCATCGGGATCACCGATCCTCCCGAGGAGATTTTTGGCAAGACGATGAGCATCCCCGATTCGCTGATCCTCAAGTACTTCCAGCTCATCACGTCGAGGTCGGCCGACGAGCTCACCGGTATTGCGACCCGGCTCGAGGATCCGGCGACAAACCCGTCGCATGTCAAACGTGAGTTGGCGATCGATTTGGTCGCGCAATACCACGATGAGGATTCGGCGCAGAAGGCGCAGGCGCACTTCGACCGCATTCACGTCAAGCACGATGTCCCCGAATCGATCGACGAGATCGAACTGAAGAGCGATGGCGACGGGCTCTGGATCATCAAGGCGCTGACGGGATCCGGGCTTTGTCAGTCGAGTGGTGAAGCGAGGCGAATGGTGAAGCAGAGTGCGGTCAGCGTCGACGGGGAGCGCGTGAACGACATCGAGATGCGACTGGCCAAAAAGAAGGGTGCCTACACCATTAAAGTCGGCAAGCGGAAGTTCATGGGCGTCGTTGTGAAATAGGAAGACTCGCGTCGGAACCCTCATGCTGATCTGCGGTCGCCGGTTGTTCTACTTGAAGCCGACGACACTCGGCGCGCCGGGCGCGAACCCCAGAATCGGAAAATCCCTGACACTCGCAAAGAAGAACCGTATCTCCGGTTGTCCATCCGGCGAGCTGGGGTAGACGTTTACGCGGATCTCGATGGGATCAAAAACCAGCCGCTCGTTGCCGATTCGCAGGCCAAGCCCCCAGCCTGTATAGAACCGCTGGTTGTCGAAGGTCTCGTGTTTGGGACCGATGGCGCCGACATCTCCTTCGGCGAAGACTGCGGTCTTGAATCCAAGCCCGTTCCAGGGTGTGAAAAGCACGGTCTGGAAGCGGGCGACAAAGCGTTCCAACCCGTTCAGGCCGACGTCGTTGAGACCGCGGATGCCCGCCTCGTCGTCCAGGCGGATGGTGTCTGTCCTCCGCAGACCCAACGTATACTGCACGAGGAAGAACTGGCGCAGCGCAAAACGGCGAAGCCGGATCAGGTTTGAGAAGTAACCGGCACGTGTGTCGATCACGGTTTCGTTGCTGAGGCCGTCCAGAACGAAAGTGCCCGCCTGGACGTTGCCGGAAAAATGCCCAAGCTTGCTCAGGTAACCACCGGCTCGAAGCCCGGCACCCATGTACTCGCGATCGCGAATGCCCCTTGCCAACTCGTAGCCCGCGGTGAAGTCCAGCACGTAGCCGGACGGCACGTCCTCCGTCCTCCCGAAATCCAGAATCAATCGAGCCTTTCGGAAGCTGTTCCTGGCCAGCGAGACGCTCCAGAGATAAAATATGCGGTCGTTATACGTACGGTCCTCCGGTTGCACCTCGGGGTGTTCGTGAAACTTCATCCGAATCGAGCGCGCAGCGACGACGAACGTTCTGCGGCTGTGTGGCCCTCTCTGCCTTCTTCCAAGTTCGAACGATCGGCCAATCCAGAAATCTTGCCGGTCAAACCTCTCTGTCACGGCGGCGAGATCGTTCTTCAATTTGCTGAATGAAAGGTTGAGTGCGCCTGCCCAACGAATCTGAGGTGATATAAAGCCGCGCGAGAAGCCTCCTAACACGGATTCGTCAGTGTGCGTATTTCGATACTGAAGCAGCCCGTTGATAAACGTGGCCCAGATGTTGTCCATAGTGTGTGTGAGCGTGTAGTCCAACTCCTGAGACCGTTCGGTATCGATGTCGAACTCGTTATTGAGACTCTGTCCGTACCCAAGCAGATTTCGATCGTAGATCTTAAAATTGAAGCGCGACGCGCTTTTCACGCCGGCCGTCACACCGATCGACCACACGTCGCGTGTGACAACGAGCACATCGACGCTGTCGGTCACGTCGGTGATGGGGACGACGGCGACGCGGGCGTCCTGGATAAACGGTGTATTTCTCAAGATTCGCTCCGAGTCGGCGAGTTCGTCCGGATCCAGCCGATTACCCTCGGAGAAAAGCAGGTAGCTCAGGATCTTTTTGGCTCGCGTGTTGACGTGAACGGCGTTGCCCGTGCGGTAGAGCCACGGCTGGTCATTCGGTGTCGTGTCGGCTCTGACCCCGGTGAAAATGTCGAGGCGGGCCACCCGGATACTCCGGATGATGTCGCCCCTGTACCGCTCGTACGGGTCGGTGCTCTTGATGATTTTCGCTCCGTCCGGACCCAGTGTGGCGCGGTCCGCGAGGCCGCCGCCGCCGACAAACACGTAATCGGAGAGCATCCGCGTCAGCCTCTTGCGGTTGAACTTCGCCTCGAGCGAGTCCAGGGAGGTGCTCCGGGTGCCGAGGGTATCGAGCTGCGCCGCGGCGGGGTCCTGGGGCCGGCTCTCCAACCCCTCCGGGCCAGCGCTCGCAGTCCCGGAGCCGCCCAGAATGAGCCCGACGAGGCACCCGACCACCGCCAGCGGAGTCAACCCACGGAATCGGGTGGAAATATTGTAGGTTATTTCCATCATCTTATTATAATACAAGCGGTTATGATATTCTACTTTTTTTTACGGACGGCCGGAGCGGAGGGATCTGTCAAAACTGAATTTCGGCGCATTTTACCGCTTGACAGCTATTTAGGATGCGTCTATATTCACGGAACCACATAAGGAATGTATGAAGTTCCTTTGGGCAGGTCGAGGAATGCCTCGATCTGTCGTTTCGTTCTTTGACAATTCGATATTGAGTGAGAGTTCAGCCAAGCGGGGTTTGAAGCGCTGCATGGACCCTTTGGGGTTTGTGCGCGTTCCTTTGTACAAAACCCCGACTTGTGATTTCGGCATTTCCTTAACTCACTGACCGTACGAAGACACTCTGTTATATCGAGACTTCGGTCACGATATGCGTGGAGGTTTTTTTGTGGTTTGGGATAAGGCGTGTCGTTTCTCGAGTTGGGATTTATGATTAAAACTCTACAACGGAGAGTTTGATCCTGGCTCAGAACGAACGCTGGCGGCGTGGATTAGGCATGCAAGTCGAACGAGAACGCACCCTTCGGGGTGTTAGTACAGTGGCGGACGGGTGAGTATCGCGTGGGAAACCTGCCTTTGAGCGGGGGATAACAGTTCTAACGGACTGCTAATACCGCATGACGCTGTTGATCGCATGTTCAACAGTTAAAGATGGCCTCTACATGTAAGCTGTCGCTTAAAGATGGTCCCGCGTCCTATTAGCTTGTTGGTGGGGTAACGGCCTACCAAGGCAACGATGGGTAGCCGGCCTGAGAGGGTGGTCGGCCACACTGGGACTGAGATACGGCCCAGACTCCTACGGGAGGCAGCAG
>CBDVBZ010000099.1:0-13839 GCA_965372355.1 uncultured bacterium
TGTTAGCCACCGTCCGCGGCAACCCTCTTACCCTGCACGGGCGCGCGCGTACCCCCGGCGGGGCCGCCGGCGGCGCCACTTTGCGCGCGAAGCGGTAGCGCGCGCGGCGCGGTTAGCCGAGCGAAGTGGAGCGAGGGTCCATAGGAAGAGCCTCGCCAGCGTGCCCAACATCGTCACTTACATGAGACTATTCTTTGCAGTCGACTTCACCAATTCCGTCAAAGACGCCATCATGCGGGCGATCGAGGATATACCGATCGTGCGTCCGCCTTGGGCGTGGGTGTCCGCGTCCAACCTGCACATGACGCTCAAGTTTCTGGGCGAGATGCCGGAGGAACAGGTCGGACCGCTCGGCGAGTGCGCGTCGGTGGTGTGTAACACGTGTGCCCCGTTTTCGATCCGTCTGGGTGGTCTCGGTGGCTTCCCGGGTCTGTCGCGACCGAGGGTGTTGTTCTACCGCGTGGAGGAAGGCGCCGAGCCGCTGGTGGAGCTCGCGCGACGCCTCGATGAGACACTTTCCAGCCGGTTGGGGATTAATCGCGAGAAACGGCCGTTTCATCCACACGCGACGGTTGCCCGGGTCAAGACGCGCGTCGCGCCTGAGATCGTCGAGGCGCTTAACGGCGTGCCGCCCCTGGATGGCGTCGAGCAACGTGTCGACAAACTGTGTTTGATCCAAAGCCAGCTTCACCCCAAAGGTGCCAAATATCACCATCTTAAAGAGTTTGCACTGCCCAAACCGAAGTGATAGAATTCGTGAGGCCTTGAACGGTCAGCCCTTTCTCTTGCCTACGGATGGCTCGGGGAGGTAGTAATTGGCGGTCGGTTCGTGACCGGCCTTAACGGGGGTGTGGGGATGGTTTTTGGAAGGGGAAAGACGATGAAGAGCCATAAGAAGACACCAACAGAAAGTACAGACAAATCAAAAGCGATCGATCTGGCTGTGGCGCAGATCGAGAAACAGTTCGGGCAGGGCTCGATCATGTGGCTCGGGGATGAGTCCGCGGTCCTGCCGGTGGAAACGATTCCGACCGGCAGCCTGAGTCTCGACATCGCTCTCGGTGTGGGTGGCGTGCCCCGGGGCAGGGTCATGGAGGTCTATGGACCGGAGGGGTCCGGCAAGACGACTCTAACGAGTTCGATCATCGCGAGGGCCCAGATGAACGGCGGTATGGCCGCGTTCGTGGATGCGGAGCATGCGTTCGACGTAACGTATGCGAAGAAGATAGGAATCGATGTCGACAACCTCCTGATCTCGCAGCCGGACACCGGTGAACAGGCGTTGGAGATCGTCGAGGTTCTGGTCAGGAGCGGCGCGCTCGATGTGGTCGTGGTCGACTCGGTCGCAGCGCTGGTGCCCGCGGCGGAGCTCAACGGGGATATGGGGGACACACACGTCGGCCTGCAGGCGCGATTGATGTCGCAGGCGTTGCGCAAGCTGACGGGTGTCGTATCCAAGAGCCGGACATCGTTGATATTCACCAACCAGATTCGTATGAAGATCGGTGTTATGTTCGGCAGTCCCGAGACCACGTCGGGCGGCAACGCGCTCAAGTTCTACAGTTCCGTCCGTATGGACATCCGCCGCATCGGAGCGATCAAGGAGGGGGATACGGTTACGGGTAACCGGACAAAGGTCAAAGTTGTCAAGAACAAGGTAGCTCCCCCGTTTCGGATCGCCGAGTTTGATATTCTCTATGGAGAGGGCATCAGCTACGAGGGTGACGTCGTGGATATCGGCGCGAGTATCGACGTCATCAAAAAGAGCGGCACGTGGTACTCCTACGGTGACGAGCGGTTGGGTCAGGGAAAAGAGGCCGCGAGGAACTTTCTCAAGAACAACCCCAAGCTGCGAGACGAGGTGGATAAGAAGATCCGGACGCATTTCGGGATTGGGCCAGCAGCCGGTGCCGCCGGTGAGGGGGCGGCGAAGGTCGCGACCAGCACTGCGAAGAACGCAACGGCGGCGAAGGTCGTTGTAACACCGGAGATCGCCGCGGGAAAAGACCGAACCGACGCGCGTGCGACCAAAAAGTAATGGCTGAAAGTATTGTTGAATGGAAACCGCGCTCCCGGGATCGCGTCTTTATCAGGCTTTCGGGGGGGCGGTTTTTTACCGTTCCGGCGGCCGAAACACGGACGCTGGAAACCGGGGCGACTCTCTCCGACGAAGACATCGAGAATCTTTCCAGGATCGACCAGTACTTCCGCGGAAAAGACAAAGCCATGCGTCTTCTGGCCCTTCGTCCCAGGAGTCGCTGGGAAGTCAAGAGCGCACTCGACGGCATCGGGCTGATACCCGCGATTCGTGATGGTGTATTGCTGGATCTCAAGGAGAGAGGGTTCATCGATGATGCCCGGTTCGCGAGCGAGTTTGTCCGCAATCAGATCGAACTCAAGCTCATGGGACCGCACCGGCTGAGGTTCACGCTCAAGAAACGCGGTGTGAGCGCTTCCATCATCGACGATGTGCTCTCGCGTGAGGTGACGGATAGCGGTCAGGAAGCGGCGGCGTGGCGTCTCGTGCGCAAGAAAATCGGGGAGAAGACACCGGATGAGGGTGATATCCGGCGACTGAGCGGGATGCTTAGTCGCAAGGGACTGGATTACGAGATTATCAACCGCGTGATGTATAAACTGCTGCAGCAGTCGAAGCACACGGTTGACGAAGACGATGAATAGACCAAAGAAGAATACCGGCGTAAAGCCCGTCGAGGACGGTTACACGTCGCGGATGAAACAGTACTCCGCGTCCAACATCACGGCGGCTTTTCTCGATTTCTACCAGAAACGTGGCCACACGATCTGCCCTTCGGCGCCGCTCGTGCCGGAGGATCCCACGCTTCTCTTTACGGCGGCCGGTATGGTGCCGTTCAAAGCTTACTACAGCGACCCGGATCAGGCGCCGTATCCAACCGCAGCATCCGTTCAGAAGTGTCTTCGCGCCGGCGGCAAGCAGAGCGATCTGGAAAATGTCGGCCGTACGCTGCGCCATCATACGTTCTTCGAGATGCTTGGCAACTTCAGTTTCGGCGACTATTTCAAAAAGGAAGCGATCGATACCGCCTGGGAGCTGTCCGTCCACGTTTGGGGTCTCGATCCCGAACTCATCTGGGTTTCGGTCTATCAGGATGATGATGAGGCCTTCGATCTGTGGGAAAAGCGGATCGGCGTGCCAAGAAACCGTATCGTCCGGCTCGGCAAAAAGGACAATTTCTGGGGTCCGGTCGGTGACACCGGGGTTTGCGGGCCGTCATCGGAACTTCACTACGATACCGGGGCCGAACGGAGCTGCGGCCGCGAGACCTGCCAGCCGGGTTGCGATTGTGATCGGTATATCGAGTTCTGGAACCTCGTCTTTCCTCAGTTTTTCTTTACCGAGCAAGGCAACTACGACCCGCTGCCTCGACCCGGCATCGACACCGGGATGGGGCTCGAGCGTGTCGCCTTTCTTCTCCAGCAAGTCGAAGACAATTTCCACACGGATCTGTTTGTGCCCATCCGGCGGGTCGTGGGGACGGCGTTTCCAGAGGCGCAGACAGGTGAGAGGGCGGAGATCGCGGTGAACGTGGCGTGCGATCACGTCAGGGCACTCGTGTTTGCGCTCTCCGAGGGCATCATGCCTTCGAACGAGGGCCGGGGATACGTATTGAGACGTCTCCTGCGCCGTGCCCTGACCAAGATGCACCCGTTTGGCGTCAAGAAACCGTTTATGTCGGGCGCCGTCGATGCCGTCATCAGCACCATGAGTGCGCGGTACCCGGAGCTCGAGCAGCGCGCCAGTTTGATCAAGCGGGTGATCACCGCCGAGGAGGAGCACTTTCTCTCCACGATCGAGCAGGGATGGAACCGGTTCGAGGAAGTCATCGAGAGAAGCAGAAAGGCGAGGACCGGAGTTTTCCCCGGCAAGGACGCGTTTACTTTGTACGATACGTTTGGTTTTCCTCCCGAGCTGACATCCGAGCTGGCTCTGGATGCCGGGCTGCAACTGGATAAGACTGCCTACGAGGCCGAGATGGCCAAGCAGAAGGCGCGTTCGCGCAAGTACCACAAAGTGTTCGACGAGAACCTGCGCAAGAGTGATAAGATTGAAGCGCGGCTGGTTGTCAGGCTAGAGGTGAACCCGATCACCGAAACCGAGTTTGTCGGCCATGACGAGTTGGCCTGTGATGCCGCCTTCGGGTGGGTCGAGGTTTACGAAGAGGGAGACGGGCACGTGATCGAAGCGACAGTCGACCGCACTGTCTTCTACCCGGAGAGTGGGGGACAGGTTGGCGATGCGGGTGTTGCCAAGGTTGGCGATGTAGAGCTCGACGTTGTGGACGCGTTTCGCCGCGACAACCAGATCGTGCACCGAATGCGGTGGCGTGGTGAGCGTCGATCGGAGAGCGATATCGAGGTCTTGTTCAAGAAACATCCGAGAGCTCGTCTCGAGGTGGACAGGGACACCCGCTTATCGACGGCCCGCAACCACACGGCGACCCATCTGCTGCACGCCGCGCTGAGACAGGTATTGGGGGACCACGTGGCCCAGGCGGGATCGCTGGTGGCGCCGGACCGGCTGCGGTTCGATTTTCACCATTTCCAGGCGATGACCCCGGGGGAGATCGATCGGGTCGAGCAAATGGTCAACGGAGCCGTGATGGATGATCTCGCGGTGGAGACGGCCTGGCTCCCGAGAGAAAAGGCCTTCGCGGAGGGTGCGATGGCGCTGTTTGGCGAGAAGTACGCCGACACGGTCAGGGTTGTCAGTGTCGATGTCTTTTCCAAGGAGCTATGCGGCGGGACCCATCTGCGGCGGACCGGTGAGATCGGCCTCTTTGCCATCCGGCAAGAGACCTCCGTCGCCGCCGGTATCCGTCGGATCGAGGCGCTGACCGGTTGGGGGACCCACACCTGGTTCCGGCGGCTCCACGATGGTCATTCGTATCTCGCGAGCCTGCTCAAGGTCGCTCCGGACGATCTGGATCGACGTGTCCAGGCATTGATCGAGGAGAACGAGAAACTCAAGCGCAGAGTCAGCGCACGTGAGAGCGAGCAGGCGGTGAGCAGCGTGGGCGAGGCGATCGATCGGGCGGAAGACGTGGGTGGCATAAAGCTTGCGACTTTTGAGGCGGATACGGGAGATCTCGCGGCCCTACGCCTCACGGGCGACCACCTGCGCGGCAAGATCGGGCTCGGCATCGGGTTGCTCTGTCTTGCCAGTGGCAAGAAACCAGTCGTCTTGGTCGTGGTGTCCGATGACCTGATCCGAACGCGGCAGGTCAAGGCCAACGACATCGCGCGACGGCTGGCCGACGAGTTCTCGATCAGGGGGGGCGGCAAGGACCACCTGGCCCAGCTGGGTATCAACGACAAATCAGATTTTGAAAACATTGTATCTTTTGTAAGGTCATGGCTGGAAGGACTGAGCTAATGCATGCCTTGATTTCACCCGGAAGAGAATTGAGAGTCGCGCTCCGCGCGGTGGTGTTTGTTCTCATCATGTCGATGGTTTATCCGCCGGCTTTTGCCCAGATTACTGAGGGGGGCGAGGTAACGACATCGCCACAGGTGGTCCAGACCCAGGGCTCACTGGGCGAGGCCCTCGAGGGGCCGATCGATCCGGCAACCTATGTGCTGGGTCCGTCGGATCAGCTTCTCGTGATTCTGAAAGGGGCGGAAACGTCGATGCACTACCTCAGGGTGTTTCCCGAGGGCAATGTCGTTCTGCCGAACCACGGTGCGTTCCAGGCGGCCGGTCTGACGCTGGCGGGTTTTACCGAGCGGGTTCGCGAGTTGCTTCAGAGGTACTATCGGAATATGGACATCGATGTCCAGTTGTCGGTGCCCCGTCGTTTTCTTATCTACGTCCTCGGCGAAGTGGGGACCCCGGGACCGGTCTCCATCAACGCCATGACCCGTGTCAGCGCCGCCGTCCAGCAGGCGGGGGGAGTGAGGGGATCGCGGCGACTGATCGAGATCCGTGAGGGCGACAAGACTATCCGAACGGTCGATTTGTTTATGTTTCTGCAAACGGGTGACTTCGAACATAATCCGACGCTCACGGAGGGTCAGACGATCTTTGTGCCTCTAAAAGAGATCTCGGTGAATCTTATCGGAGAGGTTCGACGCACCGGAAGGTACGAAATGATCGAGGGCGAAACCGCCGCCGATTTGTTGAGGTATGGCGGCGGACTGGGCCCATTCGGAATCAGCGATGTGATCCTTCGCGAACGGATCGTGGCAGGCAAAGCAGAACCGGTTTACATTTTTTCGCTTGAAGGTGCTGATACGGTTAACATTACCAATCTGGATGTGTTCGTTGTCGACAATATCCTGTCGTACGATTTGCACAACCCGGTACAGGTGGCGGGCGGGGGGGGACGCACCGGTATTTTCGAGGTGCAGGAGCCGGAACCCCTGGATGAGTTCCTTCGCCGCCTTTGGCGTATAGATCCCACGGCCTTCGATGTCGAAAAGGCGGTTCTCGAGCGTCCCAGGGAAGACGGCACATCGGATCAGATCGAGTTCAACGTGCGCGAGGTGCTGGCCGGCGGTGGTCACGGTGACATGATGGTGCAGCCCGGCGACTTTATCGTGATCCCGCCAGCGATCACCAATGTCTATGTTGCCGGCGAGGTCGTAGCACCCGGTCCGGTGGCGTTTCGGCCGGGGCTCACGGCTGAGAAATACGTGACGCTGGTGGGTGGGCCGAACGATCGCGGGAGCTATGGCAAGATCAAGATCGTTTCTCTCCATGGCGTCGAGCGCGACGTCGAGCGCGGCAGCGTCGTCTACCGCGGCGACACGATCATCATCGGCACAAAAACATCGAGAATCTTTGGTGCCCTTTGGGTCGGTGTAATCAGTCTTACCGGTCTGGTTATAGCAATCGTCGCGCTTTCGAATTCCATTGACTAGATCCCGCATCAGCAAGATCGCGTTCTCGAAGGAGTGTGGTTAGCCATCAAAGCATTAATATTGAGTGGTGGCAGGGGAACGCGGCTGCGCCCGATCACGTATACGAGCGCCAAGCAGCTCGTTCCCATCGCCAACAAACCGATTCTCTTCTACGGTCTGGAGGCGGTGCGCGATGCGGGGATCACCGATGTAGGGATCGTCGTGGGCGAGACGGCCGAAGAGGTCAAACGTGTGTTGGGTGACGGGTCCCGGTTCGGTCTGCAGATCGACTATGTCCAGCAGGAGGCGCCACTGGGACTGGCCCACGCGGTGAAGATCTCCCGCGAGTATATCGGAGACGAATCATTTGTGATGTATCTCGGCGATAACCTTCTGAAGAACGGGATTCGGTCGTTCGTCGAGGAGTTCGACCGGGGAGGTGCCGATGCCCAGATACTGCTCGCGCAGGTGGAAAACCCCGGTGAGTTCGGCGTCGCGGAGCTCGAGGAGGAGCGTGTCGTTGGTCTCGAGGAAAAGCCCAAGCAGCCAAAGAGCGACTTTGCGCTCGTCGGTGTCTATATGTTCAACGAGAAGATCTTCGAGGCGGTGGACAACATCAAACCGAGCTGGCGAGGTGAACTCGAGATAACAGACGCGATCCAGTACCTCATCGATCGGGGGTTCGTGGTCAAGTCACACATCGTGGATGGCTGGTGGAAAGACACGGGCAAGCTGGAGGATATCCTCGAGGCAAACCACATGATATTACAGGAGTTCGAGCCCCTGCTCGAGAGCGAGCCCGATCAAGACTCGGAGATTCAAGGCGCGGTGAACCTCGCGAAGAACGTGACGATCCAGGGCAGTGTGCTCCACGGACCTTGCGTCATCGGTGAGGGAACTCGTATTATTGACGCATATATCGGACCTTTCACGAGCGTCGGCCCGAACACGGAGATCGTTCGTAGCGAGGTCGAGAACAGCATAATCCTGGAGGAGTGTGTCATTCGGGATATTGGGAGCCGTATCAGCAGTAGTCTGATCGGACGGAATGTCACCGTGGCGAAGAGCAAGAAACCGCCGCAATCCTACAGATTCATGGTTGGGGACAACAGCGATATCGTTATCTTCTGAGGGGACACTTTATGGCGTCGAATAGAGCATTCACCGTTCGCAAACAGCTTCTCGACTGGATCGAGGGGCAGGTGACAGAGGATATCCAGGCCATCGTCGATGGCGTCACGGCGTGTTTCAAGAACGGCGGCGCGGTTTTTGCCTGTGGCAACGGAGGCAGCGCGTCGCAGGCGGAGCATTTTGTGGCCGAACTTGCGGGTAGATTCAAGATGGAACGCAAGGCTCTTCCGGCTCACTCGCTGTCGATAAACAGCTCGACGCTCACCGCGGTCTCGAATGACTATGGGTTTGACCAGGTTTTTGCGCGGCAGCTGGATGGTGCAGCCAGGAGAGGTGATTATCTCGTTGCCATCTCGACGAGCGGTAGCTCTGAGAACGTCATTAAGGCGTGTCACAAGGCCCGCGAGATCGGAATGACACTCTGCGCATTGACCGGTGAGGCCGGGTTGTCGTCGGGTGATAGCGATGTGACGCTAAAGGTCCCCGATGTAGACACGGCGCGAATCCAGGAGATCCATCTCGTCGCGCTTCATCTGATTTGCCAAATGGTTGAGGAGAACATCTTTTCTCCATCGCCGACCCGCCCCCAGAAGGTCTGACCACTCTCATCAGTAACGAAAGTCCGTAGGTAAATGGAGAGAGCGTTGAAGTCTGCTTCTCGTGTAGAGCAATCACCTAACAGGACAAGAGGCGCGGGCGTCAAGCCCCGCCTGCTCCAGCTCTGTGCAGTCGACTATACGGCATACTATCTGCTGCGGCCGCTTGCCCGGGCGCTTAGCGATGAGTACGAGGTGCATTTCGCTAGTTCTCCAGGGGAGTTCACGGCGGATATCCAGAGGGAAGGTTTTTCGTATCATCAGATACCGATGGAGAGAAGCTACAACATCATCGCACACATCCGCTCGGCATGGATGCTGACGCGACTGATGAAACGCGAGAGGTTTCAGATCGTCCACACGCATACGCCGATCGCATCGCTCATCGGACGCCTCGCCGCTCGTCTTGCCGGTGTGCCGGTTGTTTTGTATACCGCCCACGGTTTCTATTTTCACGAGCGGATGCGGCCGCCGGCCCGGCGGCTTTTCGTGTGGCTCGAAAAGATCGGGGCGCGGTTTACGGATTTTACGTTTACGCAGAGCAGGGAAGACTGCAGTGCCGCGGTTGCGCTTGGTATCAGTGGAGAGGATCGGGTCTTGCACATCGGAAACGGTGTGGATCTCTCTCGGTTCGATCCCGATCGTCTGCGCGGGTCGCGGGACGATGTCAGACAAACGCTCGGTATTGCGCCGCAGGACCCGGTGGTCAGTATCGTTGGCCGTGTTGTCAGGGAAAAGGGATACCTCGAACTCCTCGATGCGTTCGAGCGGGTCGTGGGTCGGTTCCCCGATGCGCATCTCGTGATCGTGGGCAGCACCCTCGAGAGCGCGCACGATGACGTGTCCAGCGAGGTACGGCACGCCGTTGACCGGCCGGGTCTGGCCGGGCGCGTTCATCTGCTTCCACCCGAGTCACCGGTGGAACAGGTGCTCGCCGCCAGCGATGTGTATACACTACCGTCGCACCGTGAGGGATTGCCGCGATCGATTCTCGAGGCCATGGCGATGGGGTTACCGGTCGTCGCGACGAACATCAGGGGTTCGCGGGAGGTCGTCACGGACGGCGCGACCGGAACGCTCGTCGAGGTTGGGAGGGTCGACGAACTCGCGGCGGCACTCGTCGATCTCCTTGGCGACCCCGGTCGGCGGCAGGCATACGGACAGCAGGCACAAGCTATTGCCAGAAGAGAGTTTGACGAGTCACAGGTCATCGATAAACAGCGTCGGGTGCTCCGTCGGATCTGCGCGGACAAGGGGATTGCGGTGGGATAATCTGCTTGTCACAGGGAAGGCTTCTTTCTATTCTTCTTGCAACGTCCAGGAAAGGAAGCACTTAAATGCTGGCGCTCGGTACATTTCTCTTTTCGTTCCTCCTCGCCTACCTTGGAACGATTCTTCTCCTCAGGCTGCGTTTGAGAGAGCGGTTTGTGGATGTGCCCAACGACCGCAGTTCACACGAAACACCGAAGCCTCGTTTTGGCGGCATCGCCATCGTATCAACGTTCTTGCTGGTGTCTACATTTCTGCTGCTGAGTGAGCCGGGGACGAGGCAGTTTCTTCCTCTTTTGCTTGGGGGAGCGATTGTGTTCGGTGCCGGTGTGCTCGACGACTGGCGCTCGGTCTCCGTGGTGTGGCGGTTTGCGGCCCAGTGTGTTGCCGCCGTGTTAATCGTGGTCTCCGGCCATGTCGTCGACCACATATACCTGCCGCTCGTGGGCACACTCGAACTCGGAGTCGCCGCGATCCCCTTTACGGTTTTGTTTATTCTAACCAGCATCAATTTCTACAATTTCATCGACGGCATCGACGGGCTCGCGGCGGGAAGCGCCTTTATCACCTCGTCCTTTCTGGCACTTATTGCGTTCATGTTGGGTCACGTTCCACTCGCCTTGGTCTGTCTGGCAGTGGCGGGAAGCACGGTGGCGTTCCTCCAGTTCAATTTCCCCCCATCTCGTCTCTTTATGGGGGACAGCGGGAGCACGTTTCTCGGCTTTTTCTTTGCCTATGTAGCGATAGCGGGCAACGGGTTGAGGCCTGAGTTACCGTTTTTTATCCCCGTGTTGATACTGTCATCGCTCTATCTCGATGCGGGGCTGACGCTCGTCAAACGTGCAGTCCGTGGACAGAAGATATTCCAACCGCATCACACGCACTACTACCAGCGTCTCCTGTCCTTGGGGTTGAATCACAAGCAGGTGACCGTTCTCGAGTACGCGCTGACGATTCTGCTGGGGATAAGCGCCGTTGTTTTTATAAAGGCGGGCGGTCTTTTTCCAATTTTCATCACGCTGTGTTGGATCGTTGTCTTTGCCGCATTGATACTCAAGATACAGGGCCTCGAACGGGGCGACCGTCTTTTCTGGGAGAAAAGATCGATGCTCGTGATCGGCGGGGACATCTTGATGATCGCGGTTGCGTATTTTGGCGCGTACTTCCTGCGGATGGGCTTTCATTTCACTGAGCCCGAGGGCACGGCGGTGGTTAAGGCATTCCCGTTTGTGCTGGTTGTGAGGAGCGTGTGTTTTTTCCGGTACGGGCTGTACCGGGGTGTGTGGAAGTATACGAGTACGCCGGATGTCCTGAGGATTATCAAGGCAGTCACGACGGGATCGGTGATCATTCTGGCTCTCGTCGTGCTTTTCTATCGGTTTGTAGCCTTTCCCCGTTCGCTCTTCATTATTGAGTATCTCCTGTTGATCATCACGTTGGGTGGCTCGCGTTTTGCGTTCCGTCTCTTTCACGAGTTTGGCAAGGAGGCACATGGTGCGAACGCCAGACGAGTCGCGATAATCGGTGGCGGAGACTACGGGGAACGGTTGGGCCGCGAGATTCGCAACGCCGAGGGCAGGAACGTCTCCATTGTGTGCTACATCGATGACGATGAGGAGAAAACAGGGCTCGTTCTGCAGGGGGTTCCGATCGTGGGCCCGATCGACAGTTTGGCGGATCTATGCAGGCGCTTCGAGGTCCACTCTCTGGTTTTGGGCATTTCAAAGCTCTCCGAGAGCAGACTCAAGGCGATTGTGCGGCAAGCCGGTGAGGCCGGTGTACCCCTGGAGACAAGGGCGGGTGGCTATGCCGTGTGGTCGCCCGCGGGGATCGTCGAACTCGACCGCATCTGGCGCAGTCTCGGGCGCAAGCTGCCCGTTGAGCCGGCATCGACCACGGCGAGCTTTTATAAGGGAAAGCGCGTGCTGGTGACAAATGGCGGCGAGGACATGGGTCCGGGACTGGTTACTGAGCTCGATCGTCTGGGCGCTGTGGTCTACGTACAGGTGGACGGCCGACGCGAGGCGGATCGCTTCGACGATGTCGAGGGGGTGAGGCACCAGCTCTTTGTCGGTGGCGTCGAACGGGAACTCGACGCCGCTCGGTTGTTTGACGCTGTTCGTCCGCAGGTCGTGTTTCATTGCGCCTCGCTCGTTGCCGGAGACGTACTCAATCGCGATGACTATCTTTGGAAGAAGCTCGTGCGGGCCACGAGCACGCTGCGCGCCACGTTGCCCAAACACTCGGTAGAGTCGCTGGTCTTTGTGAATTTCTGGGGGCACACCAAGCCGGATGATACCGCGGCGCATGTCAGCGCGATCGGCGAGATCATTGCTCTCAATTCTCCCGATCTGCTGCAGGCGGCACCAAAAGTGCTGCGTCTCCCAAGTATCTTGACCGGGCGCGATCTCGCAGGGTTTGTCAACGGTACGCGAGAGGGGGACAATTCGTCGTATTCGCTCCTCGAGACCGAGGCGATCACGATGGCGCTCGACGCCGGAGCCGGTTACAAGGGGCGCGTGATTCTGGTGCCACGGGGTGAGGTGCCCGTCCGAGGACCCGAGATACCGGCGGTTCTCACCGGAAATGGGGTCGTGCGCGGAATACCTCAACCGGAGCGCGAGGCGACGCTTTTTCCGAATGAAGACGTGAAGGCGTCGATACTGCGTGGCGCCCAGGAGGTTGTCAGCCCTTTGTACCCTGCAAGTGACGAGTTGGTCGACGTCGTATCCGGATACACACGCTCATGCGGAGCGGTTCAAAAGGGGCAACTCACCGGGTTGCGCGCAGCGCTCTTCGAACGTGGGCGGGCGGTGCGTTTTTCGGCCGACTAGTTCTGTCGGACACGGGATTCTCCAATGAAGACACTTTTTTATGTTTTTGCCGGAATGCGTCCACGACAGTGGACAAAGAACCTCGTTGTCTTCGCGGGGCTGGTTTTCTCGCAGAGCATTGCCAATCCACAGCTACTCCTCAAGAGTGTGGAGGCCTTTGTCGTGTTCTGCGCGTTGTCCGGCGTGATCTATCTGATCAATGATATTGCCGACATCGAAAAGGACAAGATCCACGAGACCAAGCGGCATCGCCCCTTGCCCTCGGGACGTTTGCGCGTGGGTCAGGCGATTGTCGCAGCGGTTGTGATCCTCGGTCTCTCGCTCGCCGTGGCGTGGTGCGTGGGTGTCAACTTTTTCGTCGTCAGTGTTATCTTCTTCGTTCTGAACTTCTTGTACTCGTTTGTGCTCAAGAGAATCGTGCTGCTCGACGTCGTTTCTATCTCGCTTAGCTTCGTCATCCGGGCGGTCGCCGGCGTTGCGGCGCTCCAGGAAGTCGAGCCGGGTATCGAGCTGTCGCCATGGCTCCTCATCTGTACGCTGTTTCTTTCGCTCTTTCTTGCCTTTTGCAAACGCCGCCATGAGCTGGTGAACATCGAAGACCCCGGCCGCCACCGCGAGGCGTTGGCCGAGTATTCCCCCATATTGATCGATCAGCTTGTTGGCATCACCGCCTCCGGGGCGATCCTGTCGTACTCCATCTACACGATCTGGCCTGATACGGTCGAGAAGTTCGGGACGACAGACCTCGTCTACACGATTCCGCTGGTGCTGATCGGGGTGATGCGCTACCTCTACCTCGTCTACAGCAAGGACAAGGGCGAGAGCCCGTCGGAGATGCTTCTCAGCGAGAGGTTCATCCTCATCACCGTCTTCCTTTGGATACTCCTCGTAGTTGCGATATTCTACGTGTTCTAATATAGTTGTAACGCGGACCTTGCGCGGTCGCGTTACATCCACCGGTTGGAGCCCTTCGAGGACAGGCAGACGATCCTGGCGGGTCGCAGCTCAACCGGCAGGGATTGCTTGTCGGCGGTGAGAAGAGGTGCAAGCTGCGGGTGGCGTCGTCCCGCAAGAGCGCAGCTTGTGAGCACTTGTGGGGTAATCGACGATAGGACGCCGCAGCTAGT
>CBDVBZ010000100.1:0-13751 GCA_965372355.1 uncultured bacterium
AGCTCACCGGATCCTCCCGTATCATGCCGATCCGGTGTAAGACTTCCTTTCCCCGGTCGACAAATCTAGCAAAGCGATCGCCCCGATAGCGTCGTCGCGCCCGTGTTCGAGTCGTTCCACTCGCGACCTCACGGCGGGTGGAAAGGCAGGAGGAGCACGATGATTACACGCCGGGAGTTCTTGAAGGGTTCGATGGCCACACTGGTTCTGGTCCCACTGGCGGCCTGTTCGTCGGATGACGATTCACCCATGAGCGCGGGTGGCGACAGCACGGGATCGTGCCAGGGTGTTGCGTCCACTGGGAGTAGCAGTGCCGGACACATCCACACGGTGTGCGTGCCGGACAGCGATTTGACCACTCCTCCAGCGGGTGGAGGCACATACACCACGTCCTCGGATGCGGGGCACACTCACTCTGTCACTTTGACTCAAGCGCAGCTCCAGTCGATTGCAGGAGGGGGATCGGTGACCGTGACGTCTTCGTCGACCGGTCACACGCACGATTTCTCTGTCAAGAAGGCCTGATCGCGTGTTCGTGCCCCTGAACAATTCGTGAAATATTTCCCATTCAACCGCGAATGCCATAGCGTGTCATCAAGTACACATTTACTCTGCCGTCCTGGCCCGGTATCATTCATCCTGACCCGCTCACTCGCGACACTCGACCCGACGCATACGCATCACCGGCACCATGGGGCGCCGGTGGCGTTGCACCGGTCGTGTAGCGCTCACTCACCTTTGCCGGCGGATCGCCGGTAAGGTCAACCAAGGATGAAAAAAATGACAGATGCCAACAAACCAGTGGCGGCCGGTAAAGAGCCGCAAAAAGTGGAGCTCAAGGCCGGCGATCGCAAGGCTTGGTGCCGGTGCGGGCTCTCGAACGGCCAACCGTTCTGCGATGGTTCCCATAAGGGGACAGAAATGACGCCGGCACTCTTTGCCGCGGACAAGGACGGAGACGCGTATCTCTGCTTGTGCAAGCGTACGGCCAACCCGCCCTATTGCGATGGTACGCACAATCGGCTTGGCGAGATTACCGTCGGTGAACCCGCGCCTGAGGTGCCGGACGCCGACGGTTAGCCTTAGAAGACAACCCAGGAAGGCACCATGACAGATACCAACAAGCCCCTCGTGGCAGGAACGGGGCCTCAAAAAGTCGAGGTCAAAGCAGGCAAGAGCTACGCATGGTGTACGTGCGGGCGTTCGAAAAGCCAACCGTACTGTGACGGCTCCCACGTCGGCACCAACATGACGCCGCTCTCCTTTACGGCAGAGAAGGATGGCGATGTTTACCTCTGTTTGTGCAAGCGCGCCAGAAATGCCCCGTATTGCGATGGTACCCATAAACGTCTCGGTGATATGACGGTTGGGGAGCCCGCGCCCGAAGCACCGGCCGCCGATGGCGCGCCGGAAGCAACACCGACACGGGAGGAGCCGACTGTCGCGCGCATTCACGCACTGGCTCGCGACGGGCTCGAGAAGGTGGGGCATCACGGAGAGATGGTTGCGATGGGCGTGCCGCCCCCGACGCTGCCGCAGTGGGATGACATTCAGCTCCTGCCCGCTCAGTTGGCCCGCAAACCGTTGATGGACGACGCGGATGTGGGGACCGAGCTCGTTATCGGTCCGAATGCCAAAAAGCCACTCCGCCTCGAGATTCCGCTCTTTGTCTCGGACATGAGTTTCGGCGCACTCTCGGAGGAAGCCAAGGTCACACTCGCCAGGGGTGCGGATCTGGCCGGCACCGGTATCTGCTCCGGTGAAGGCGGGATGTTACCCGAGGAACAAGAGGCCAACAGCCGATACTTCTACGAACTGGCATCCGCCAAGTTCGGGTGGCGGGAGAAACTCGTCAAGAAAGTCCAGGCGTTTCACTTCAAAGGCGGACAGGGGGCAAAGACGGGCACCGGTGGGCACCTGCCCGGTAGCAAAGTGACCGGCAAAATCGCCGAGGTGCGCGGTCTCCCCGAGGGCGCGCCGGCGGTGTCGCCACCGACCTTCGACACACCCCGCACGGCCGATGAGTTTCGCGATCTCGCCGATCGGGTGAGGGAGCTGTCGGGAGGCATTCCGATCGGTTTTAAACTGTCGGCCAATCACATCGAAGAGGACATCGACTTTGCTCTCGAAGCGAGCGCGGACTACATCATCCTCGATGGGCGCGGTGGTGGTACGGGTGCTGCGCCGCTTCTCTTTCGCGATCACATCTCGGTACCGACGATCCCGGCGCTCGCGCGTGCGAGGCGCCATCTCGACACGCTGGGCCGCAGAGATGTCACGTTGATTATCACCGGTGGCCTGCGCGTGCCCGAGGATTTTATCAAGGCGATGGCGCTTGGCGCCGATGGGGTCGCCGTCGCGAATAGCGCCATCCAGGCGATCGGCTGCGTGGCGGCCCGCATGTGTCATACGAACAACTGCCCCGCCGGAATCGCAACACAAAAGCCGGAGCTTCGTCGCAGGCTCGATACAAAAGCGGGCGCCGAGCGCCTGGCAAGGTTCTTTAGAGCGTCGGTTCAGCTGATGCAGGTGATGGCGCGCGCGTGCGGTCACGATCATCTGTCGAAGTTCAACACGGACGACATAACGACCTGGAAGACGCACATGGCCGCGCTGTCCGGTATTCGTTTCGCCGGCGTGGGTGCGAAGGATGGCGAGACGTAGGGGCCGTTACGCAAAGAGGAGGAGTAGCATGTGCAGCGACGACAAACCGGGAGTCGGCTCCGTCGGCTGGATCGACCTCACAGTCGATAACGCCGAGGAGATTCGCGACTTCTACAAGAGCGTGATCGGGTGGGAGTCGGATGACGTCGAGATGGATGGATACAGTGACTTCAACATGATGGCGCCCGGCAGCGGCGAGCCCATCGCCGGGGTGTGTCACGCCAGAGGATCGAACAAAGACATCCCCCCACAGTGGATTCTCTACTTCATTGTGGAAGACGTCGACCAGAGCGTCAAAGCGTGCGAATCCCTGGGTGGTAAGATCCTGGTGGGCCCCAAGAAGATGGGCGACGCGACCTACTGTGTCATTCAGGATCCGGCGGGCGCGGCGTGTGCGCTCTACAATCCGGGGAGCTAGCGTCTCCGTCTCGGTCTGAATCGCCGGCGATTGCCCGGGGTCATCGCGGACTTGCCGGCGCCGAGCGCGCCGAGTGAGGACGAGTGATAGGGGTGATCGTCGTAAAGGGTTAGCGGGTGCTGGGTCAACTTCTCGATCTCCTTCAGCATGCCAATTTCCTGAAACGCGCAAAACGAGAGCGCCGTCCCGTTCGCCCCCGCCCGGGCGGTTCGCCCGATGCGGTGGACATAACCCTCCGGCTGGTTGGGCAACTCGTAGTTGATCACGTGTGAAATCCCGTCCACATCGATTCCTCTCGCGACAATATCCGTCGCCACCAAAACCTGAATCCGGCCTTTATCGAATGCGGCGAGTGCGCGCTGCCTCTCGCCCTGGCTCTTGTCCGAATGGATCGAGTCGGCTGAGATACCTTGTTCGGCGAGCTGTTTCTTGACACGCTCCGCCGCGACCTTCGTTCGCGTAAAGACGAGTGTTCGTCCCGTGTCCTTGTCTTTGAGCAGAGTGGTGAGGAGTGCAAACTTGTCGATCTGTTCGACAAAGAGAACTTTCTGGGCAATGTTATCCGAGATGGTCGCTGGGGGTGTGACCTCGACGTGAACGGGGTCGTGCAGCATGTCGGACACCAGAGTGGCAATCGCGCCGGTGAGCGTCGCTGAGAAAAACATCGTCTGTCGCGACCGCGGTGTCTTCGAGACGATGCGGCGGACATCGTGGACAAACCCCATGTCGAGCATTCGATCCGCCTCATCGAGGACGAGCATGTCGACGCGGTCGATCCGGACGTGGCCCTGGCCGATCATATCGATCAGGCGCCCCGGCGTGCCAACCACGATCTCGGGGTGTTTTTGAAGCGCCCGGATCTGTGCCCCCATGGACACACCACCGACAACCACAGCGGTGCGCAGCGGGAGATGGCGGCCATAATCGCGAAAGCTCTGGTCGATCTGCTGGGCGAGCTCGCGCGTCGGTGTCAATATAAGCGCGCTGATATGCTTGTCACGGCGCCGGCGGCGCTCGTTCAGCAGATGGAGCATCGGGAGTGCAAACGCGGCGGTCTTGCCGGTGCCCGTCTGGGCGGTGGCCATAACGTCTGTTCCAACAAGGACTTTTGGGATGGTAGCCTGCTGGATCTCGGTGGGTTCGCGGTAGCCCTGTTCGACCACGGCGCGGAGAATCTGCTTATTCAGTCTGAAATGTCTAAAGTCTTCGTTTTGCATAACTTCCTGTGTTGGTGACCCGAGATAAACGGCGGTGGACTCTCGTAAAGGCACTCAAAACAGGTCGGAATGCCGAGGTGTGACGCAGGGAATCATCGGTAGGTTCATATGAGGGATTTCTAATGAACGGAACATAGCCTAAAACTTAGAGTTACGCAAGAAGTATTCCGGGGGGCTGGCGTCAACGCTGTTGTGGGCTGCCCCGGGCATCGCGGTCAGCCCCGGTGCGCACTGGTAATCACATCCCGCCGCTGAACCCAATCCGGCTCGTCGCCGTGTTAACGGGTAGCCAGGACGCGCTTTCCGGGATTCGATACCGGAAGCGTTGCTTATACAGTAAAATCATTGAATTCCCGATGTTGGCAGCATAAATCAAATGACGGGAGGGTGAGTCGTGAAGTCATCCCTAATTAGAATAGCGATTATTGGTGTGCTTACGTTGTCGTTGGCGGGTGTTGCGGTCGCGGACAGCGCCCTTCCGGATCGGGTGGGTGTCGTTGTTGCGACCCGAGGTGACGTCGTTGTCTACCGTGATGGTGCCCCGGCGTCGGTCTTGCCGGGATTAGAGCTGCGGATCGGCGATCGATTGGTCGCGCGCAGCGGCGGACACTGTACCATATATTCCGTTACCGGAGAGTATATGGATGTGAAGGGTCCTCAGGAACTCGAGTTCTCACAGAAACCGAAAGGCGCCGCCGACCGGCTGGCAGCGTGGATCGGGCAGCAGCTCTCCCAGTGGTTGGGAGAACACAACCGGCGGCCGCTGACCACACGATCCACGACGGGCGACGACTCGCATGCCAAGGAACCGCGTTTGCCGAGTGGCCGTGTGCCCGCGCACGGTGGTCGTGTGCGAATGAGTGAGCCCCAGGTGTTCTGGTCGCCCCTGCCAGGCGTCGAGCGCTACGAGGTGCAGATCCTGACCGAGAATCTCGAGGAAACACGACAAACGGTTCGAGGCCACGAACTGCTCATTCATGATCTCGAGCCGGGTGAGCGTTACGCGTGGACTGTTGCACCCATTGTTGAAGGTTGGAGCCTGGATACCGACTGGCTCGAGTTTGATGTCATGACCCTCGAAGAAGAGGAGCTTCTGGACGAGGCTCTTGCCGACACACCGAACCTGCGTGCCGGTGTTGTCCTTCTGTGGTCCGGCTTGCACGGCGAAGCGATCCACAAACTCGATGCGGCGGCCAAGCACCCTGCCACCCGCGACGCGGCGCTTCGCTGGCGATCGAGGGCCTGTGCAGAGATCGGGTTGTACGAGAGAGCGTACAACGATCTCCTCCAGACAACCGAAAACGAGTGATCACGTTGTCGACGCGATGGCCGGAGCTGATCCGGCGTTGGAGACACCTGCTGTACCTCCTGCCGATCGTGTATCTGCTGCGCCCCGTGCTGTGGCAGCCGATCGACTATCGTTTTTATAACTACTTCCAGTCCAAGCGGGCCGTACTCCAATGGAGCGATGTCGTCGTCGTCGGCATCGATAAGCCAACGCTCGACGAACTCTTCCCAGCACCGATCTACCCATTGTCGCGGCACGCCGATCTGCACGCAAAGCTGACGACAAACCTGCACAAAATGGGTGCGTCGGCTATCGTGATCGATCTCCAGTTTATCGAGGCGCTTTTTGATGCGCCGCCGAAATCCCTGGTCGACGCGTTTCGGTCTACGGGCAAGGTTTACCTCGGCGCGTTCGTCGTAGAAGAACGCCAGAGCCTCGGTGGCGGCGACTCCGTGCTCATCCGGCGCGCCATACTGCCGCACGATAGCCTTCTCGCGGCGTCGCAGGGTGCCTTTGTGGTCGATGTTCGGGTGGACCCCGACGGATGTCTGCGGAGGCTTCAGCCCGACGAGCGCCTCGACGATCTGGGGCTCTTGATGCTCCCGGAACGACTGGCGGAGACGCGAATCACCCGGCCCATTCCGATCGAGTTCCCATCGGCACAACAGCCGCTGCCGTATGTGTCGTATCGTGAGGTTCTGTCGGGAAGCCAGCACGTGCGCCACGCGATTCGGGGAAGAATCGCGTTTGTGGGTTCCGTTATCGATGAGTCCACGGACTACGTGGCGGTGCCGCGTGTGCAACAGCTTCCAAGCGGAAGGCTCGCACCGCGGATGCCGGGTGTTTCCGCGCTCGCGTCGATTACCCAGACACTGCTCGATGGCGCGCCGCTCATGGACGCACCGTGGACGGCGGTCCTCCTCTGGAATCTCGCGTGGGCGCTCGTCGTAGTCACGGCGATGCTGCGGCGACGTGTTGTCTTGTCTGTTGTGATGCTTCTCGGCGTGACCGCCCTAGCGATAGTCTTCACCGGGGTTTCTCACGTGTTTCTAGGTATCGTCTACCCGTGTGGTCTGCTGGTTGGTTCGGTGATGGTGTGCGGCGCGTTCACCATAGCCCGTCTCGATCTGCAAACGACGAAGGACCTTTATCGACAAGAGGCGGAGGCGGAGCGTGTTCGTCGCGAAATGGAAACCGCGAGACGAACGCAGGAGGGCCTGCTTCCCAAGAAGATCCCGGAGATCGACGGCTTCACCGTCTCGGGAACGAATATCAGCTCACTCGAGGTATCCGGCGACTACTTCGATGTCATCGAGCGCGCTGAGGCCGGATCATTGATCCTTGCCATAGGCGATGTCAGTGGCAAGGGACTGCCGGCGGCACTTCTCATGTCCAACCTGCAGGCGGGGCTGCACGCCAGGTTGGCGATGGAAGATTTCGATCTCGCACGCACGGCCAGCGGTATGAACCAGCTTTTGTGCGAGAACACCGAACCGGAACAGTTCGCGACGGTTCTCGTGGCTGAGTTTCACCCGGCGACCCGAAAGCTCCGTTATATCCGTGCGGGACACGAAATCCCGGTTTTTGTTTCCGGCGAAGGGGAGTCCAGGATGCTCGAAGCCGGTGGGATTGTTATGGGCTCTTTTCCGGGGTTTGAATACGAGGCGACGGAGGTCGCGATCAACCCTGGTGACGTCTGGTGCCTCTATACCGACGGTGTCACGGAAGCTCGAAACAAGGAGCACGAGGAGTTTGGTGTCGCGCGACTGATCGACATTGTCAAGGCCCACCGTCATCAAACGGCGAAGCAAATCGAGGAAGCGGTCGTCGCGGCGGTGAGAGATTTCACTCGTCTGGAACGACAAGCGGATGATGTCACATTGCTGATTCTTCGGGCTGACGCCGAATAGAGCGGCGCGGCGTTCGTTCTTGATCATTCCTTTCACTATATAATAGACTCACCGGACAAACGCATTCCTGGAAAACAGAGAGCAAAAGACACCCGTACCATGGAGCCGCATCACCGGAGTGTGGCCCCGGACCGACGCGACAGCGAACCAATCCTTGCCGAAAGGGAGCTCAGATGATCTTCACGATTATTGTTATCGCTTACGTCGCATTTCTCATTGGCGTGGCCGCCGTCAAGAGCCGCCGGATCAAGAGCCAGGACGACTTCATGGTGGCGGGGCGGAGCGTGCCCGTCAAACTCCTGATTGGGACGCTCGTCTGTACGTGGATCGGTTCGGGAAGTCTCTTTGGCGGGTCCGGTATGGGGTTTCGCGCCGGGTTTGCCGCGCTGTGGCAGTCGGCAGGGGCCTGGCTGGGGATCCTGGTGGTCTATTTTCTCGCGCACCGGGTCCGCCGGATCGCGCAGTACACCGTCCCCGATCTTCTGGAGAAACGATACAACGCGGGGGCGCGCGTCTTCGGCACGCTGCTCGTCATCGTCGCTTACTTAACGATCGCCGGGTATCAGTTCAAAGGCGGTGGGCGTCTAATAGCGATTATCTCCGGGGGGTCGATCGACCCCGATACCGGGGCGATGATCACCTGCCTCATTATTATCGTCTTCACCCTTCTTGCAGGAATGGTGTCGATCGTCTCGATCGATGTCTTTAACGGCCTCATTATGGTGATCGGCGTCGTTATCGCGATACCGCTTGCGATGAAGAGTGCCGGCGGGTGGAGCCAGATCACACAGACCCTTCCCGCAGATCATTTCACGCTTTTTGGTGAACACAATGCCAAGTGGGCGTTGGGGCTCCTCCTTCCCACGTTCTTGCTGCTTCTCGGTGAGAGCAGCATGTATCAGAAGTTCTTCTCCGCCAAGGATGAGAAGTCCGCGCGGCGAGCGGTGATCGGCATGATCGTTGGTGTCGTGGTCATCGAGGCCCTTCTCGTTTTTCTGGCCATTGTGGGAAGCGCGATCTACTGGGGTGACGGATCGTTTTGGGAGGGCGGCGTGGTCGGCGGCAGCCTGATCGCCGGGCAGACCGAGGAAATTATCCTGAGGATCGCCCGCTTCGATGTGGGTGCTTTGGGTGGCTGTCTGCTCTTGTGCGCGGGTGTGGCCATCATTCTGTCGACGGGGAACACCTTCTTGATGATTCCATCGACAAACGTCACGCGCGATATCTATCACCGTTTTTTCCGGCCCGATGCAACCGACAAAGAGATCATCCGCTTTCAGCGGATTGCGATTGTCATCCTAGGGCTTACCGCCCTGGCGGTGTCGACACGCTTTACATACATTCTGTCGATGGCGTACTACGCGTATGTGATGGTGGGCGCGGGACTTACGCCTGCCATACTGGCGTGTTTCTTATGGAAACGTGTGACCCCGATGGGCGGGCTCTCATCGATCATCGGCGGTATGGCGGCGACGATCATTTCGCAGTTCGTCTTCGGGCTCGAGGTGGACCAGCTGATCTACCCGGCACTTTGCGTCTCAATCCCGCTTCTCATCTTTGTCAGCCTCGCAACCAAACCGTCGCCTGAGGAGAAGTGGAAGCCGTTTTTTGCGGATAAGTGATCGCTGCCGTTACGTGTAATCGAACCATTCCACGGGGTCTTGCCGGTAGTAGCGTTGGAGTTCAAAGTATACATCGGGGAATTCATCGCTCAGCGCAAACGGTGTCTCGAAAAAGCTCTCCGTGACAACGGCAAAAAACTCTGCCGCGTCGCCCAGGGCGTAATCGTCGATGACCGGATCGATGCCGTCGTCGATTTGCGTCTGAAGATCCCCAAAAGCGGTCTCGAAAACCCGCCCCCACCGGGCGTAGTCCTCGCGTGAATCCAGACGCGGTGCGCCGTCGAGGGTACCGTTTTCGAGATCGAGCTGATGTGCGAACTCGTGGAGGACGACGTTGTAGGCGGGCACGAGCTCGCCCTCCTCGTCGTGTCCGTCTGGCATGTTTTGAGGAGTGGGTGCCGCTGCGGCATCGCGAAGTGCGCGCGGGTCGTGTGGCCGGCCGTTGCCACGGCGGTCCTGGGCATCTTTCAGTGGCATCGGTGCCGCCGCCCCAGTGACATCATCCCACGAAAGCACGAGAGAGCCGTGCTGCCAGGTCTCGCCGGCGCGTTCCAGATCATACTCGCTCACGACGCCGGCATCCACTTGCCTCACCGGTGCGACGTATGTCGAGGGGTAGACGAGGATCGATGTGAGATCGGGGAAGTAGTCCGTGTGGCGGTGGAGCAGAAGCACGCAGGCCTGCGCGGCGATCACGACACGGATCTCCTCGGTGAGCGCGAGGCCGCCGCAGCCTTCGAAGTGCTTCTCGGCAAGAAACACATGGATATGTCCGTGCAATTCGTCCCGGTCGGCCTGTGGGAGCCGTCGGTAGAGCTCCACATGGCTATCGAGCACGCTCACCCACGGCTCGGGGAACGGCTGGGCCCGGAGTTTTCTTCTTTGTCTGTCCCTCCAGAATCGCATCATCGCCTCGTATTGAAAGGTATCACATTTACAGTGTTGCTCGCGGCCGTTATCATGGATTTCCCCAAGGGCCCCTGTCGCTGTTGTCGAGGAGTAGCAGACGATGATCACAAAAACGCTTCGCGAAATCTCAGAGGCGGTGCTCGAGGAATTCTCGCGCGACAAGACTGCCGGCGAGACAGAAACAAAACAGGGGCTCGATATTGTCACAGAGGCTGATTACCGCATCCAGCGTTGTATCGTCGACATCATCAAGCGTCGGCATCCGGAGCACGGCGTGCTTGCCGAAGAGAGCGCGGATCAGCAAACGGGTGAGCATCTGTGGGTGATCGACCCGATCGATGGCACGATCAACTTCGCAGCGGGAAGCCCGCTCTACTCCGTGTCGATAGCCTACCAGCATCACGGGCTGACCCGGTGCGGACTCGTTCTCCTGCCTGCTCTAAAAAAGCGCTATCACGCAGAAGCAGGGGTGGGGAGCTTTCGTGGACGCACGTCGCTCCGCACATCGACCCGACCGCTCGAAGAGTCCGTGATCAGCGTGGGTCTTACATCGCACTACACCGAGGCGGAAACCGAAGCGACACTCGCGATCATCCGGGCGCTCTCGCAACGTGTCCGTGGCGTGAGGATCTTTGTCGCGGAGGCACTCGAGCTTTCATGGATTGCGGAAGGCGCGATGGATGGGCACCTGACCGTCAAGGCGGATCCCTACAGCGCCGCCGCGGGAGCGTTGCTCGTCCGCGAGGCGGGAGGCGTGGTCACGGACATGGCCGGCGCCGATGTGACAAACGAATCCCAGAGCATCGTCGCGACAAACGGACGGATCCACGAAGAGATTCTTGCGATATGCCGCGACGCGCAGCGGTGAGAAGACCCCAACTATCCCAGTATTAACGCTTGACGTTATTAACGTGACGCGTTATTATTAAGCTGTGATCCGGTCATTCCGCGACAAGGATACCGAGAAGGTCTTTCTCCACGAGCGCATCCGGAAGCTAAACAGAGAGTTACAACGGATCGCGCAGCGCAAACTTCTGATGCTGGACGCCGCGGAGTCTCTGGCCGACCTCCGTTTTCCACCCGGCAACCGTCTGGAAAAGCTCACCGCAGATCGTGCGGGGCAATACAGCATCCGGATCAACGATCAGTGGCGCGTCTGCTTTTGGTGGCGCGAAGGCGATGCGTATGATGTTGAAATCGTCGATTATCATTGAGGAGCGAGTTCATGGGACGAAAGCTACCACTCATTCATCCGGGTGAGATCCTTCTTGAGGAGTTTCTCAAGCCGCTCAAGCTCAGCCAGTATCGCCTGGCGAAGGATATCAGCGTGCCGCCAAGGCGTATCAACGAGATCGTGCATGGAAAACGCGCGATTTCCGCGGACACTGCACTGCGGTTCTCACGTTACTTCGGCAACAGCGAACGCTTCTGGATGAATCTGCAGACACGCTATGATCTCGAGGTTCAAAGAGAGCGACTGGGCAACAGTCTTATTCGTGAGGTCGGTGTCTATCGAGTTCAAAAAGATAAAGTCTGACACCGCAAGATGCGACTTTCGTCACGGCGGTACTCCCGGATAGCGTTTCACGGCCCACAACACGTGGGAGCGCCTCGACTCGTCTGGGTGAGAGCCTCCCAACAACGCATACGCAAGCGCCAAACACGACTATCTCGTTCTGCGCTTGAGTTTTAGCGTTGTTTATGGTATAATACACACTCGAAAGTGCCGACCCGCTTGCCGACCCGCGTGAGTCACATGCAGCACCCGAGGTGCATGATGACAAGGGTTCGCAAGCAGGTCGGGTTTTCTTCTCCTCCGCGATTCGTCTCGAGACCCCACCGTCGAGTATTTCAGGGCAGTATTTCTGTTTGTGCTCCTATCGCACGACATGGTGATGCAGGCGTTCTTCGAACTTGGTGTAACTCGTTTCATTTGATAGAATAAGCGTGCCGAGCAAGGCCGCGATGTGTTGTGTGTCTGTTCCGAAACGGGATAACCAGGGGATGACCGCCAAAGAAACCAGCAAGCGTATGCGTCGCTCACCGGTCAGGTCCTTGCCCGCGTGGAGCCGCAAAACGCTTCTACTCCTTCTGGGTATCCTGCCCGTCGTGCTCATATACACGGCCAACCCGAACAACCGTGTCTATTCCTATCACGGTCTGAGTCACGCATCGGTTACCTATCAAATCGCGAACAACACCATTCCACCATCTCATCCGTTCCTTGCCGGCTACCCTCTCCGCTATCATTGGGGATACCACTTGCTCGCCGCGATGTGTGGCAAGGCATTCAACATGTCGCCCTTTGTCGCGTTTGCGGCGATCAACACGCTCTCGCTACTCTTCTGCCTGGTCCTTGTTTACAGGATTTCCGCCCGGCTGGTATCCAATGGGCTCGCCAATGCTACATCTGCCTTTATTGCGCTGTATGCGGTGACATTGATCAGCCCGCGGATCATCAACGACTACGTCAGCCCCAGGTTTCAGGCGCTCGAATTCGTGGACTGGCGAGGCGTGCCGGTCTACGAGAAATTCTCGAACAGCAACGGTGTTCCTCTCGGGGTTGTCTTCTTTTTGTTGTGTGTCTATGCGCTCGTCGGTTTTTCCGAAGGCCGTTGGACTCTCCGCAACGCCCTCGTCGTGTTTGTGTCCGTTGTCGGGTGTGCGTTTTTCTACCCCCCGATGCTCCCGGGTTTGCTGGTGGGATTGGCGGCAACCTGGATTGTTCTTGTGGTCCTGAAGCAGGGAATCGTTGTTCGCGAACGCCTGTACCGGTCTGCCCTCCTGCTGGTGAGCGGCGTCCTCGGCCTGCTGGTCGCTTTGCCATACCTGCGTTCCGTCAGCAGTGGTCTGGCGACGAGAATGGCGTTCTTCAGCCCGCCCGATATGATGTCGAATCTGCTCAACCTCGGGTTCTGTCTGCTCCCGCTCGGCGTGCTGATCTTCTGGCAACGCCGCGAGCTGCGGAAAGAGGTGCGGCGAGAGCCCCTGGTGACACTGCTCGCGATATGCCTGGCCAATGCGATCATCTACGTTGTCATTCGGCAGCCGATCGGTACGGAATACAAGTACCTGCTCATGTCAGCGATGAGTCTCGGTATCGCCGGGGGTGTTGCAGTTGCCTCTATCAAAGAGCGCCTCGGCATGTGGCCCTACCTGGTTGTTCTGGCGGTGGGTCTGGTGAATCCTCTGTACGAGACGACGAAGAAGCTAGCGTGGCGGGCGAACGACTCGGTGATCTACGTCGAGCGCGGCAGGGACGTGCGTTTCAAGAATCGCGCGGAAGAGGAGCTATACCAATGGATCCGGGAATCCACACCGCGAGAGAGCGCATTCATCGATACGGGAAAGTTCATACCGGTATTCGGCCAGAGGGCCCTCTACGCTTCGTTTGATCGGATGAGACTGGGCGTCGAAGACGTCTACGAGTTCTTCTTTGTTGCGGACAGCGCCCAGCTCAGAAAGAGACAGACCCTTGCCCGCAAGATCGCAGACGGCACAGCCCTGGACGCCGGTGAAAAGGCCGAGCTGCAAACCCTCGGCAGACCACTCTTCGTTGTGGACCGTCAGGGAAAGCTTCCCGGAGACCTTGCACAAGGCGAGTGGGAATTGACGTTCACGACGTCGAGCTTGCGACACAGAGTCTATCGATATGTTGGTAACGAACACTAGGATGCGTCGAATCGCAACCGCTCGACCGTATCCGGCTGCGCCGGATGCCGA
>CBDVBZ010000101.1:0-13610 GCA_965372355.1 uncultured bacterium
AGGTACATGACCTGTGGGCCCCAATGGACTTGATCCGTGATGTTTCGCTTGATCTGGAAGAAGAAGTCGTCAGCGGTCTCATCGAACTCGTAGATTTCGTTTCGGCGCTCCGAATGCGTGTAATCAAACTTGTACCCGGCAAACCAGCTTCTCCCGGGAATCCAAGGGTCTATGAACTTGATGCCGAAGTTCGTGGTGCCACCCACCGAGAAGTAGGCGCTTGCCTTTGAGCCCCATTTCAGCACACTGTTCGATGTGATACGGGCACCGATGCTCAAACCGTTTTCGTCCGTGATTTTGATCACCGGAGTCGGCGTCCATTTGTTGACCTCGTCAACGGTCGTGACCAGAACGACGCCGTCGTCCTCCCTTATCGTGTCAAAATGGATATCCGTGAACACGCCAAGCTGAGTGAGCCACCTATAATCGATGGTGGCGGACTCCTCCGTGTAGATCTCGCCGGGTTTCGATTTCATGGCCGAGTAGATGATTTCGTCCTTAACAATCTTGTTGCCTACGAGCCGAATCTCCTTGATCACTTCGCCAAACACGATATCGTCGGCAAACGGCGGGGGGATCTTCGTCCTGGAAAAGAAATCGCCGCCGGTCGTGAGCAAGCAGACAGGAACCAGTAACAACATCCCCAGACTCTGAAGCGAACGCTTCCGTGTTGTTCCTGTTCTTCTCGGTGACCGCCCCATCTTCTTCATGACGACGTCTCCTTTCGCAGGCCCTGCGACTGGCCCCAACTCCTCGC
This sequence comes from uncultured bacterium, assembly GCA_965372355.1. Taxonomy (GTDB): domain Bacteria; phylum Krumholzibacteriota; class Krumholzibacteriia; order WVZY01; family WVZY01; genus CBDVBZ01. The sequence continues at coordinate 758 of CBDVBZ010000101.1, forward strand.
AAATCGAAAACAAGTTCAGCTTCACTTCCTGACCCACCCCCAACACGCTACCTTGGAGATCCCCACACTCGCCATAACGGCAGCGGCGACGACGAACGTTTTGATGTCTGACGGCACGGCCAAACCTCCCTCGATGGCAAAGCCGGTACATAACCGTAGTCTTACAAACACGGCTGACTTCGTTACGGCAAGGGCACCGCGGCCCCCAGCGCCTGTTTCGCGACACCCATAATGTCAAACTTGGCCGGATTGGTGATCCCTTGTGCGAGGCCGCGATGCGCACGTGACCAAATCATAACGGTGATCCGGGTTTTTGCAAGGTTTTCGCTGGTAACCTGCCACAAATGGTCCAGTTCATAAATCTTGTTGCGGTAAAGATCCAGATCGGGTTGCACCTGTTCGGTCAACTCCCGGATGCGTTCCAGCCGGTACAGAAGCCGGTTCTCGACGGCCATGACGTCTTCGAGCGTTGCTTCCTTGCCGGCAGGGAGGATCTCGGCAAGCGGCGGATCCTTCTCGAGAAGCCTGGACAAAGCGTTCTTATCATGCCCGGTGCGGTACTCTCGCACCAGCACGAGATCCCCAAACGACAGGTTTTGCGACTCGATCAGTATCTTGTAGAACGCCAGGGACGCCGCATGGTCATCCCTCGCCCTCTGGTCGAGCGCGACCCGGGCGGCATCGAGCTGGGTCCTCATGAGGTCCAGATATTCGTGCGAGAACCTCGCGATCTCGTCAACAAGAGGTTGCGCCGCGTTGAGCGCATCAAGAAAGTTCTTATGCCCACGGATGTTCGCCAGCATGACGTCGAGCTCTTCTTCCGACAGGGTCAAGCGCGAGTCTGGATTCATGGCAACGGGTCTCAGGAATTTGTCCAAAAACTCGGCCAGCTTGTCTGAGCGCTGCTTCTCTGTCATATTGGATTTGGAAAGCGTTACGATCGCAATTGAGTACGCGGCAATGCCGCGGAGGATGGGGCGGTACTCGAGCCAGGAGGTCCTGTATTCCTGGACCGCCGGAAGATACATGTAATCCCGCAAATATACGGCCATTCCACCTTGCATGCCGTGCTTGATGTCGACCAGCAAATTGATCGTGTTCTCGGCGAAGGGCGCCATGTCAATACCTTTGGATGACTTGAAGGGCCTGGTCATGGAAGAGCAACCGCAAACCGCCAACACAATAAGGGCTAGCGCCACGCAGAGAGAAACGCCCCTACCCCGATCCTTGTCGAACGACTTCATGTTTGTCCTCCTCGCATGCCGCGCGTTCCGGTCATTTTTCAACCATCGAGTGCCCGAATACCGACCACGTGACGCCATCATACGAGACCGACAAGGTCATATGCCCATCGCTCGAAATCACCATGCTCCACGCGCGCCCGTTATCGACACCGGTGAGTACCCACATATTCTTCTCTTCCAGAACTCTATCGATCACCGTCACCTCCCCACGGCGAGACTCGGGGGCGAGCAGCGTTATCTCTTTCCTGTTGGTATCTACGCGTAAGAACGTTGGCGGCGCCAGCCCACCAAGATCCGGCTTCCCAACAGTCCCGTCATCCAGGCATTCGACGGCTCTGGTAACGGAACAAATCCAGACCGGTCCTGCGTGGACACCACCGGCCCATAGCAACGACAACAGAACCCCGGCCAATACTGCGTATTCGAGTTTGCGTTTCATCTTCAAACACTCCTGTTTTGCGACAGACACGCCCTTAGTCCACCGTGTAACCGCGGCCCTTCATGCACGCAACGTAGTTGCGGTCCCATACCTCGAGATGCCGGTTGAACTCGTCGATCGCTTTTTGCGCGTCGGCCTCAGCCGACTGCCTCTGGCGGCGCGACCGCATTCCGCCCGCTATACCACCGCTGGCCGCCCCGATCGCCGCGCCTTTTCCCGCATCGCCCGCGATCGCACCGACCGCCAGACCCACCAGGGCACCCCGCGCGGCTCCGCGCACCAGCCCTCCCTGCGCTTCCTCTGCCGTCTGTTTGGCGGCATAGCCTTGTTCAACGAGCTTGTCGTAAGCCTTGAACGGGTCCCACCCCGTCTGCTGCGTGGCCCAGTTGTAGCACTCCAACTGGTCACGCATCTGCTGGTCGGTGCTTTGCCCCTCGGCGGGATAGATCACCCGGTTGGTCGGGTTGGTACTTGGCGGAACCGTCTGAGGTATGTCTGTTGTCTGCTTCTCCTGAGCCAACCCGCCCGCTACCGAACAGAGGTAGATGACCAATCCGATAACGAGGACCGATGTACCATGACGTTTCATTTCGGTGTCCTTTCTCAGACCCTGCCTACTCGGGTGGCGCGATCACCGCTTGCATCACTCTGCTCGCGGTTGCCGCCCCCGTTGTTCGACGGCAGCACCCATTCGACGGCATCGAACAGCACCGTGCCGTCCACAGGTTTGCGAAAGAATGCCACTGCCCCTATCCTCTGCGCTTTCTGTCTGGTTTCCGGATCGTCGTCAGCCGTGGCGAAGATGATCGGCAGGTTCACGCCGCGCGCAGCAGGCGTGAAAGCCCCCTTCTCGCCGACGGGTCGTCGTCCACGACAAATACGCAGTTTCTCCCACTCATACTTCCGGATCATAGACCGCGGCGCGGAGGGGGCGCTATCCCACGTTGGTGGTATACCCCCCCTCTGCGTTTCAGTTATACTTAGCGCTATGGAGGAGTCGATGAGCCTTCCGAGGGGATTTAGTCGCGTACCGCTGGTGATTCTTGTCCTTCTACTACTGCTCCTGCCAACCGGTGGAAGCGCCGGCGATGAAGCCGATCTGGCGACCGAGATAGAAACTCTATACCGCGAAATAGGTCGAGAAGGCACCCTCGACATAGAAGTCCTCACTCTTGCTGCCATCGGTTTCGCCAACCTTTGCGGCGACGGAAAACTGGAGAAACACACCCCGCTTTCAATAATCGACTATACAAGGCCGTCTACCGAGAAGCGTCTGGTCATCGTCGACATTATCGGGCGCAGGCTGTTGCGCACGTCACTCGTCGCGCACGGGAAGAACAGTGGTGAGAACTACGCGGCGCGGTTTTCCGACGAGCCTGGCTCCCGGATGAGCAGCTTTGGCTTCTTCGCGACCGGGGAGACATACTATGGAAAGCATGATTACTCGCTGAGGCTTCATGGCCTCGAAAAAGAGTACAACGGCAACGCGGTCGAACGTTCCATCGTGATCCACGGGGCATGGTACGTCTCGCAGAAATTCATAGACGAGTATGGCCGGCTCGGCAGAAGCTGGGGATGCCCGGCACTTCCGCTCGAGAGCGCCACCGAGATCATCGATTTGATCAAGGGCGGTAGCTGTCTATTCATCCATGTCGACGACCCCGAATACCTCGAGAACTCCATCTTTCTTGACAAAACGCGTGCCGCCGAATGGTTCATTGAGAACCGGGGTTGGGAAAGCGGCGACTCGCTGGAGTGTAAACACAAAACGGGAGGATAGTATGGTTCACCACAGCGATCTGATTCGCACATTCTTCGGCATAGTGGTCATATGCTGTTTGTTCGGCACGGCCTCTGCGGAGGAACCATCGACGAGCGGAGTGATCCACAGCAGGATGGATCTGCTCGGTTCGCAGGGCTCATTGATGATCGAGGAAGAGGACATCAGAGCCGTGCGAGCGCTACCCATGTTTTATGAGAGAAGGCAATTCGAGCCGGTGTGGACGGATCCGGGGATGTTCTCGGACCTCACAAAGATGATTGCCGCCTCGGCGGACGACGGGCTCGCACCTGAGGACTATCACCTGGCGGCGATCCATGCGCTCACCAAAAGCTGGGATCGCATCACCAGCCCCGAGAGCAGAGCGGACCTCGACATCGTCTGCACCGACGCCCTCCTTTCACTGGCCTATCACACAAGATACGGCAAGGTCGACCCGGAGCGGCTTGACGCCGACTGGAACATTTACGACGATTTCGTCGAGCTATCCGAGATGATCGAGCGCATGGAGGAGTTATTCGAGGGTGGCACTGCCGATATCGTCCGGGCCGTCGATGAGATCCGGCCGCCGTACCGGATATATCGGGCGCTCTCGAGGGCTTTGGTCGAATACCGAACGATGGAAGCGGAAGGAGGCTGGCCGGCCATCCCGGACGGCGACGTGCTAAAGGAGGGCATCCGGGATCAGCGCGTGGTGACGCTGCGTGAGAGGCTGGCCGTCACCGGCGACCTCGAGATCGAAGAACCGGGTGACGACCTTTTCGACGAGGAATTGGCAGAGGGAGTGGAGCGCTTTCAGCAACGCCACGGCCTCGACGTGGACGGGGTTGTTGGCAAAATGACGCTCGCGACACTCAACATACCGGTCTCCGAAAAGATCGATCGGATGCGGGTCAACCTCGAGCGTCTCCGGTGGGTGTTGCAGGATGAATCCCGCACGTTCATTCTGGTCAACATCGCTGGATTCGAGGTTCTCTTCGCAAGGGACGAAGAGCTCTCCTGGCGTTCTCGGGTGCAGGTGGGCAAGGAGTATCGCAAGACGCCGGTCTTCCGCGCGGATTTGGACTACATCGTCTTCAATCCGACGTGGACCGTGCCACCAACGATACTCAAGAAGGACATTATCCCAAAAGCGGCAAAGGATCCGGCGTACCTGGACAAAAAGAATATCAAGGTCATCGATAGTAAGGGCCGGATCATCCCCGCCGCGGACGTAGACTGGCAGAAGTACCTCAACGGCGGTTTCCCGTATACGCTGCGTCAGGATCCGGGACCGAACAACGCACTCGGCCGGGTCAAGTTCATCTTTCCCAACAAGCACTTTGTATTTCTTCACGACACGCCAAGCCGCTCCCTCTTCTCACGCTCAAAGAGAACGTTCAGCTCGGGCTGCATAAGAGTCGAGAATCCTCTCGAGTTTGCGGAGGTTCTGCTGAATGATCCGGAGAAGTGGAGTATCGAACAGATCGAAGGGCTCATCGAATCGGCAAAGACAAAGACCGTACACCTCGATCAACCGATTCCGGTGTTCCTGCTCTACTGGACAGCTTACGTGAACGACGACGGCACCGTTCATTTCCGCGAGGATGTCTATGGAAGAGACGCGCCGATCCTCACGGATCTAGATGGCGAATTTCGAGCAAGGGACAGACATATCAGATAGCGGGGGTGGTGATCTCAGCGTCATTGTTGTACGCGTTTCACGCCGAGCGGCGAGAGCCATTCTCCTGCAGTCTACTCTTCTCGTTGGTCGTCGCCCGCGCTGTCCGGCCGCAACGCCCATGCCACTGCATCGAGCAGCGCCGTACCGTCAACGGGTTTACGAAAGAATGCGACCGCGCCCATCTTTTGTGCTCTCAGTCGGGTTGCCGGGTCGTCATCGGCCGTGACGAAGATTATGGATAGGTGTGTGCCGCGCGCCTCGAGTTCGGCCCACAATTCTTCGGTGGATAGTCCGGGCATTCGTGCGTCGAGTATCAAACAACCGAATGCCTCGGGGTCAAGGGCGTCAAGGAAATCGTTCGCTGATGGAAAGCTACGGACATCGTAGCCCGCCGTACGCAGCAAGCGTGTTAGCCCACGCCTTGCCGACGGGTCGTCGTCTACAACAAATACGCAGTCCGCTCCACTCATCCTGGACGGATCATAGACGCCCAAGCAAAGCGGCGGTATCCCACCTTCGTGGTATATCGACGGAAGGAGAATCTGCCGGGTTCTGATCGCTTTAGGGGCGCGGTTCGGCGGGGTCAATACCAGATTTCTCACACAGGCGCACAAGTTCGGCCACGGAATCCATTTCGAGCTTGTGCATTACGCGACCGCGGTGAATCTTGACCGTTTCCTCGGAGATACCCAGTTCGTAGGCGATCTGCTTGTTTGGTATTCCGGTGATCACGTAGGTCATGACCTCGTGCTCACGCGGAGTCAGCATTTCGATTTGCTCGTTTATCGCAGAGCTTTCAGCCCGACGGGCCCGGTTCTTCGCATCTCTGGCCAGCGACACACGGATGGCATGTAGAAGGTCATCCCGATCTACTGGCTTCGTGAGGAAATCAACGGCACCCTTTTTCATGGCCTGAGCCGCGGTCGGAACATCTGCGTGCCCAGAAAGGAATATGATCGGCATGCAGTACTCGGACTCACACAGCGCTTCCTGGAGATCCGGCCCGGACATCTCGGGCATTCTGACATCCAGCACAATGCAACCCGGCCCGGCGTTCCTTCCGGACGCCAGGAAATCTTTGGCCGACGCGAACGATTCCGCGTTTATGCTTGCCGCGCGCACGAGCCGCGTGATTCCCCGACGGGCGGACGGATCATCGTCAATAATGAAAACCGTAGGTTCGCTCATACTTGCCTACTTCCTTCCAGAATGGGGATTGCAAAACCGACGCGGGCGCCACCCTCTGGCCTGTTCTCCGCGAACATCTCTCCCCCATGCGCGTTGATGATCGATTTGCTGATCGCGAGTCCCATACCCGTTCCGCCGGGTTTCCAAGTTGCCAGAGGCTCGAAGATGCGATCAATCTTGCCGGGACTGATACCCGACCCACAGTCCTCTACCCAAACCTTGACGTTGTTCGCGTCGTATGCCGTCGCAACATGGAGTCGGCGATCATTATCAGCCAGGCCCTGCATCGCCTGCATGCCATTTGTAATGAGATTGACCAGGACCTGCTGGATCTGAATTTTGTTTCCATTCAGCACAGGGATCGACGGGGCGCGTTCTGTCGTCAGATTGACACGCTGCAGGATGAATTCGCTGTGGAGCAAGTGTTCGGTCTCGGTGACGACGGCGTTGACATCAACCGGCAGGAACTCTCCCTTTTGCTCACGGTACAGCTCTCGCAAATTGCGCATGACATCTCCGGCGCGCTTGGCGTCCGCCGCGATATCGGCCATGATCTCTTTCCATTCGTTGCCTTTCCAGTTGCCACTCTTGATCATCAGTTCGGCGGCCTGTGCATTGCTGAGAATGCCCGTGAGCGGCTGGCTGAGCTCGTGGGCTATCGATCCAGTCAACTGCCCCATGCTCGTGGCGCGATCCATCCGGGCCAGAGCATCCCTTTGCTCTCGCACTTCCCGCTCCGCGCGCTTGAGTTCCGTGATTTCCATGTACGTGTTAACAACGAACTCGACCTTGCCCTTCGCGTCGTTGATCGGGTACAGGTGGCTCTGAATCCATGGTGACTTCAGCTCGGGATTCTCAAAGCCCACGATTTCTTTCGCTGCCTCGCCCGCACTGTACTCAATCGGCGGCAGAACGACCGGTTCACCCGCGAACGCTCTTTCAACAAGCTGTTGGACGCCGAGTCTCTCCAACTGCGGGTCGGCAAGCATGTTGTATTTCGCCACTGTTAGCGCCGCCTCATCGTCATTGACGCCCCACAGCTTCTTCCAGGCGGCATTCACTTCGGTAATCTGGCCTTCTGGCGTCAGTATCTCAATAGCCAGCGGGGACTGCTCCATTAGCTTGCGGAACCGCTCCTCGCTACGCGTCAACTTCTGTTCCGCCTGCTTGCGCGGCGTGATGTCGGTCAAGGAGCCCGACATTCGCGTGGCGTTGCCCATTTCGTCCCAGATGGCCTGCCCGCGGGCATGAAACCACCGGTACTCCCCGGATTTGGTTCGAAGTCGATAATCTATGCGATAGAGGGCACGTTGCTTTAGATGCTTGTTAATGGCCGTTTGGGCAGACTGCGCATCGTCGGGGTGCATCCAACCCCTGAAGTCGTCCATCGTGATCGATAACTCTGCCGGCGCGTAGCCCATAAGCTCCTTCGTGCGGTCAGAAGTATACAACTCGTTCGTAATGAGGTCCCAGTCCCAGATCCCGGCCGCGGATCCTGCAACGGAAAGCTCAAAGCGTTCTTGGCTCGTCTGAAGCTCGGAGATTTTTTGGCGGACACTATCGTAGAGCAGCGTATTCTCCATGGAGATGGCAAACTGCGCAGCCAGATGTTTGATGACGGCCAGATTCTCCAGGGTGAAGATATCCGTCATTTGGCAATTCTCAAGATACAGCATGGCGTTGAGCTCGCCGTGGATCTTGGCGGGGATGCAAGCAATTGATTTAACATCGCGAGCACGGATCAATCTGTCTTTGCTAAAACGATGATCCTGTCGGGCATCCGCCACGACCAGCACGTCTTCTGACCTACAGCAGTATTGAAAGACAGGCTCCGGAACGAGCTCGGTCTCACTATCGCCATCACCCGGATCGAAACGTCGGGTGAGAAGAATGTCAGACTCCTTCGTCGCGACATCTCCATGTGCTTGTACCAGCCAGTTTTCTCCCTGCCGCACCAACAACACCGCGTTATCTGCACCCGAGTTGGACATCACAAGCTCCGTCATCCGGGTCAAAAGCCGATCGAGGTTGGTTTCGGAGGAGAGCATCTGTGAAGCGCTCATGATACTGTCCAGGTCCATTTGGACCGGAGTGATGGGCTGGCTCGCGGTGGTGGTGCGTAGATGCCCGGGCGTATCCAGGTGTCCCGTTGAGGGCGTCTGGGCTTTGAAGTAGTCCGGATAGATTTCTTCGAGGTTGGCAACCTTCGCTTCGGCCCCCCACTGACGGTAGAGCTCGCGTGCCTCCCGCATATACATTCCGGCAATCCTGTCGTTGCCGCTCTCTCGCCAGAATCTGCCGCAAAGCTCGTTGGCCAGTGCTTCCTCGTGAATAAAACCGTTTTCTTTTGCCTTTTTGATAGCCCGCTCGTAGAATTCGGCGGCTTTCCACCTGTCGCCAGCGACCCGGGATTTCTCCGCCTGCAGCAGGTCGTACTCATGTCGATAGTTCATCGGCGCTGCCTCGGCCCACAGTGCCAATTCCTTCTCGAATTGATCCAGTTTCGCGGACCGGTCCTGCCTGTCCGCTTCATTCTCGTCATCCGTCAGGCCTGCAATGCATGCCAAACCGCCAATGAACGAGATCTTGGTATATAGATAATGCGGATTCAGGCTGCCTCTGTATCTTAGCGTCTCTTCGATGTATTGATACGCCTCTTCAGGTTTGCCGAAGAGATAAGACAACGTCATCTTCAGCAAGCCGTAAAGGGTCAGCAGCATATGGTTGCCGGTCAGTCGCGACATCATTGTCTCTTCGGAGAACCATTCTCCTTCCAATCGCGTTGTACTTGCCGATTCTCCCGTCAGATTAAGTGCGGATTGTGCGAACAATAAGAACATGCACAGGGTGACTTCCTGGTTTTTGCTTTTGCACAACTCAATGGATAGCTCGACTTCCGAAATATAGACTTGTAGCGGCTTCCCAGTGCTCCACAAAAGGAGCGTGTAGTTCAGAAGGCAGTAGAAACTCCATTCAAGATCGCCCGCCTTTATCGCTATGTCGTGGTAAGTCTTGAGCGGCGTTATCAGGTCATGGACCGGATGTTCCCAATGACGCACCCAAGCACACTGCATGTTCATGATCTCCGCGGCTGGGCCGGGATCGGGGTACTTTTCGAGCAAGTCAACCGCAAGGTGCCCGAACCGGTTACCCTCACGATATTGCTGGATAAAACAAAGATGCGTCGCATACCAGGAGTACGCAAAGCCCGATACGGCGCAGTTGCCATGACGACTGATGATGTTCAGCATGGTGAAAATCAAAGAAGGGAGACGCTCAGGTACCGAGAATATCACCGGGGTCGTAATCGCCTTGAGTATCTCCATGGCCGCCAGCTTCTTTTCATCCGTCATGGCGGGCAGTTCATACAACTCATCAGTCGTCTGGTCGGATTCGCGCTCGGCATCGAAGGAGACGTCGAGCTTCTCGAGGTAGCCTTCCGCCAGGGAAATTGATTCGGCTAGTTCATTCGCCCCGATCTTCGACATGATCATCGTCTTATGGGCGACGCTCGAATCGATATCCCGTTCAACATGCTCCAGAATCGTGTCGAATAGCACGCTGACTTTTTCGCTTTGAATGCACAGAAAACGAGCCTCTATCAATTCGTTGTGAACATCCAGAGTCAGCCGGTAGTGATCGTGCCAACTGCTCTCACCCAGAAGAGCAAGACTCCGTTCGAGATACTCCGCGGCCGCAGAGAAGGCCGAAGATGCCTTGGATTTGCCGCCTGCTTGCAGGTTCATCAGCGCCAGCTCAAGTCTTTCCGCCGGCTCAGTCAACAAATGCGCGCCCAAGTTGTATTGACCGACGATGTCGAAGATCCGCCCTTCCTGTTGTGATTCGCCAGTACTTGCAAGCAGCGACCGTCCGATTTCCAGATGCTTGCCGCGTCTGCTTTCTTCATCAATCAAGGTGTACGCGGCTTGCCGTACCTGGTCGTGCACGAACTCGTATGCATTGTCCAATTCAATGATATGCTGCCCGCGCAATAATGGGATCAGTATTGCTTTCACCTCATGTGCGGCAAGTCCCGAGACCAAACTAAGAGTCGGTACGTCAAATCGGTTGCCGATGCATGCGGCAAGTGTCAAGATGTTCGTTGCCTCTTCTGGCAGTTGCGCAATTGATTTTGCCAGGAGGTCGGCCACATTGTCCGCTATTGCCTCTCTGCTTATGTCTCCGATATCCCACTCCCAGCCTTCCATCTCGGAAATGTAGCGAATACGACCTTCTGCGTTCAAAGAAGACAGCAGCCGCCGCATGAAGAATGGATTACCCCGCGTTTTGTCGTGGATGGTCGCACCTAGCTCCTTGATACCCTCGCGCGACCTCAGCGTATCCGATAGAAGTGCTTCGACGTGCTGCATCTGCAAATCATCGAGCTTCAATATCCGAAGCGGCATTCCCCGCTCTTTCTGGCTGCCAATGAATTTCGCGAGCGGATGGGTTGCATCCACTTCGTTGTCGCGGTAAGCGCCGACAACCAACAATCCGGGCTGATTGAACTCGGACTGGATCACTTCGAGCAACCTGAGCGAGGCCCCATCGATCCACTGCAGATCATCGACGAACAGGGTCAGCGGGCGCTCGACCGTGGCAACGGCGGAAAGAAAGTTCATGACGACGTGGTGGAAGCGGTTTTCTTCGTTCTGGCCTCCCAGCCGTGGCACATCGGGCTGCGTGCCGATGAGCTCCTCGAGAGCAGGCAGGATGTCTGTCAGTACCTTGCCCACGTCGCCGACAGCCTCTCGAACCTTGTCCTTCCACTCACTGAAGACGTCCTCCGGTTCGGTTAGGATCTGGGACACTAATACGTCAAACGCCTGTGCGATCCCCGCGTAAGGGATGGTGCTCACGTATTGGTCGAACTTACCCCCTACGAAGTTGCCGTGTCCTTCGGACACGCGTCGTTGTATCTCTTCGACCAGCGCTGTCTTGCCGACACCGGAGTAACCGCCGACAAACAGCATCGACGAGGCCTCCTGGGAGGCGTTTTCGAAGGTATCCTCCAGTATCTTCAACTCGCTTTCGCGGCCGTAGAGCTTCTGAGGGTATTTGAATCTTCGGGCATAATCAGCCTCTCCCAGGCGAAACGCCTCTATAGTATTGTCAGGCTTTAGACGCTGTAGGCATTTCACAAGGTCGGCCCGGACCCCGGCGGCGGATTGATAACGGTCGTCCGCACTCTTCTCGAGCAGCTTCAGAACGATCGTGCTGATCGCCTCGGGGATCTCTGACGACAGGTGAGATGGGGAGACCGGTGTACGCGCAATATGCTGATGGATGACCTCCGCCGGGTTTTTCGAATCGAACGGTAACCGGTGGGTCATGAGCTCATAAAGGACCACCCCGAGAGAGTACAGATCCGATCTTTCATCCACTGCCCGGTTGATTCTCCCGGTCTGTTCCGGTGAAATATAGGGGACGGCCCCGAGTATCTGGTCGGGCCGGACCTTTTGATATCCATCGCCGTCGATGCGGGACGCGGCACCCAGATCGATGATGTGAACCGTGTGGTCTTTTTCTCCGATGAGTATGTTTTTGCTGTTGAGATCCAGATGGATGACGTCCTTTTGATGGATTCTCCCCAGGATCCGGGCTAGTTCGATGGCTATTTCCAGCCTCGACCGTAGACTGAGCGGTTTTCTCGCTATATGATCCCGCAGGCTCTCCCCATCGATGTACTCCAGGATCAAAGCCGACTGATTCTCGATCAGCCGTCGCCCCACGGCTTTGCGCACCCCCTCGACCGCCTCGAGGGCTCGAGTCATTTCGTATTCATTTTCCAGGGATCGAATGCTTCGTTGCGATGAGTGGCGCCCGGAGGGTCTCTTGACAGCCACAGGATTCGCGTAATCCGGAAGAACCTCGACGGAGACTATCGAGTTGCCTTGATAGATGATTTCTTTGCGGGCCGATTCCATTATCGCTGCCGCCGACAGCCAAAGGGGGACATTTCGGAGTCTCGTATCCATGGAGACTTCTGCTAACTGTGACGACAGCAGGAGTATACCACGGCTCAGGCCCATTTCTCCTGAAAAAGTCGTCCGGCGGGCAGCGGGTCGAAGAGCAACCCACCACCATTCTCAAAACCCCACTTTCGCCCCCACCCTAATACGTCTCATGTCCTGAAGAGACCGCGTGAGCCGTTTGGCCCTCGAGCCCATGCTACTCCAAAGATCGCGTTTGGTTTCAACGGTCACTTCACGTTCGACCCGATCCGCATGGGCTATGTCGACGGCGAGACGGGCGTGACGGTGCTTCTCGACGTGCCCCGCAACGAGCAGTTCACTATCGCCACGCCGATCCCCTACGGACTGCGGATCGGCCCCGATGATACCGTCTGGTCGACGGAGTTGGGCGGCGGCGCTGACTCACTCGGATAGTGCGGCGATCGGACCGCGTATGGGGATAGTAACGATTGCTGATAGCCTGACAGATCATCGCCGACCGTGCCGCGGTGCCACCGCTCTTCTGATACGCTTGAATAGCGCCTGCTGCGTACCGAGATACTTTCTTATCCAACCTATCCAAAG
>CBDVBZ010000102.1:0-13467 GCA_965372355.1 uncultured bacterium
CTAGTAGCTCGTCGCCTCAACGCGGCCACTCCGGCACGCCGCGTCCCGGTGTCCAGGGCGCGCCCGCGGCCTCGAGCCTCTCCTCGAGGGCCGGCAGATCGATCTCGATGAGCTGCCGCAGCTCGTCCGCAACGGCTCCAAACTCTTCGGAAGCAACCTCATAATTGCGCCGGTGGGTCTGTGTCGGCGCCGAGGTCGTGCCCCAGAAACCCCAGACGATCTGATCGATCCGGGAGACGATACCCGGCATCGCCGGTTCGCTGCGGCTGCGCATGGTCGGATCACCGGTAAGCCGCTCGCGCAGATCCGTCAGCCTCAACTCGAGCGCACGCCCCTCGGCCCGGACCGATGGATCGACGCCCGGTGTCTTTTCGATAACGTGTTTGAGGTACTTGATCCGGTTGGCGGCTTCGTCAGCGGCTTCTCGGGCACCGAAAACAGCGCGCTGCAGTTCGCCGGTCTCGCGCGCAAATGCCAGCACGGCCTCGCGGTCGGCCACGGGCAACGACGGCTCTCCAAGCGGTACCACTTCAAAATCGACGGGCCCCGCAAGGGCGGTCAACTCACCGTCGACCCATTTGTCGAGGCTCACCGTGTACGAACCGGGGAGCGCCAGCGGGCCCCAGCCATCGGACTCGAGATCGACCGGCTCAAAACCCGGGTAGCGAAAATCCCACGTCACCCGGTGAATCCCCGTCCCTACCTCGCCATCGATACGACGCACGACATCGCCGTAGCTGTCCCTCACGGTCAACACGACGGCCGGTTCTTCCTCCCGGTCTTCCTTCTGCAATTCCTCCCACGTGGGATAGAACACATCCTTGCCGTCCTTCTCGAGCTTGCCCTCGCGCTTGTGCCGCTTCGCCTTGCTCGTCTCGAGTGTGTCGCCGATATAGTACGTGAACGTTGCCCCGAACGGCGGATTGGGTGCGGTAAAGAAGGCCGCCCCCTGGAAGGCCTTGTCTTTCGTGGCCAGCGGGTGAGCTTCGATGTACATCCACGCCTTCTTGACCGGAAAGATCTTCGCCTCTTCCTTCAGCGTCTCTTCGTTGAGATCGCGAAGCGGTGTGTAGTCATCGAGTATGTAGAAGCTGCGACCGAATGTGCCGGCGACGAGATCGTTCTCGCGCCGCTGGATGGCGAGGTCGCGCACAGAAACGGTTGGAATACCCGATTTGAGCTGTGTCCACTTCTTGCCCCCATCCACGGTGAAAAACACACCGAACTCGGTGCCGACAAAGAGGAGGCCGGGGTTTACGTGGTCCTGGGTGACCGCGTAGACCGATCCTCGCTCGGGGAGGTCGCCGGAGATCAACTTCCATTTGCCGCCTCGGTTGGTGCTCACGGCGACGTACGGTTTGAAGTCACCCTGCTTGTGGTTGTTGAACGCCGCATAGACGGTGTTCGCATCGAAGAGAGACGCCCGGATGTCGTTGACATACGCGAACTCGGGCACCTTGTCAAACTTTTCGACGCGCCGCCAATTCTCGCCGCCGTCCTCGGTCACTTGGATGAGACCGTCGTCCGTGCCCGCATAGATGAGCCCCTCTTCGAGCGGTGACTCGCTCACCGACACAATCGTGCCGTAATAAGACGTCGACATATTCTTAGCCACAGCGTCGACACTCCAGACCCGACCCATCACGTCGAGCTGGTTGCGGTCGAGGCTGCGTGTGAGATCGCCGCTCACGGCGCGCCACGTATCGCCGCGGTCATCGCTGCGAAAGAGAATCTGCGAGCCGTAGTAGAGACGGGTGTGAAGATGGGGGCTGATCATAAGGGCCGAGTCCCAGTTCCAGCGGAGCGGTGGACCGTCGATCTCTTCGTACGGTTTGATATCGATCTTTTCGCCGGTCTTGCGATCGAAACGAACGAGCCCACCGTACTGCCACTGCGAGTAGACGATGTTGGGATCCGTCGGATCGATGGCCGGCTCAAAGCCGTCACCAAAGACCGTCACGAACCAGTCGCTGTTGCGGATGCCATTGACATTGTTCGTCCGGGAAGGCCCGCCCTGTGTCGCGTTGTCCTGCGTGCCTCCATAGACGTTATAAAAGGGCTCGGCGTTGTCCACGGCCAGCTTGTAGAACTGGGTCACGGGGAGGTTCGCCGTGTACCGGTAATTCTTGCCATAATCAAACGTCTCGTACAGTCCCCCATCGTTGCCGACGATCAGGTGATCGGGGTCATCCGGGTCGAACC
Source organism: uncultured bacterium (assembly GCA_965372355.1). GTDB lineage: Bacteria > Krumholzibacteriota > Krumholzibacteriia > WVZY01 > WVZY01 > CBDVBZ01. Next base: position 2,203 of record CBDVBZ010000102.1, read on the forward strand.
AGATGGCGTGCTCATCGACGTGTTTGAACTCGCGGCCAAAACGCTCGAATGTCTTGCCACCGTCGTTCGTAACCATCATGTACGTGTCCATCGAGAACACACGGTCAAAAACATGCGGATCGGCATAGATCTCCTGGTAGTACTGGGGGCTCCTGCTGATATAGTCGCTTTGTTCCGTCCAGTTCTCGCCCCTGTCTTCCGTTCGGTAGAAGCCGCTCTCGCCCCTGGCGGCCTCGACGATGGCGTAGAGAACATCGGGGTTCATGGGAGAGACGGCCAGACCGATGCGCCCGAGATCCACACTCGGCAAGCCTTTGTTGATCTTTTTCCAGTTGGCTCCCGCATCGGTTGATTTGTAGATCCCCGATCCGGGACCGCCGTCGATCAGTACCCACGTGTGGCGCCGGCGCTGGTAGGCGGAGGCGTAGAGGATGTCGGGATCGCGCGGGTCGAAGTGGACCTCGTTGACACCGGTGTTCTCATCGATCTCGAGAACCAACCCCCACGTCTTGCCACCGTCCGTCGTCTTGTAGAGCCCCCTGTCACCACCGGAAGCCCACAGCGGCCCCTGCGCGGCCACATAGACAACATCGGAGTTGCGGGGATCGATCAGGATCTTGCCGATGTGTTCGGAGTTTTCGAGACCGACTTTTTCGAAATGTTTGCCGCCATCGACGGACTTGTAGACGCCATCGCCATAGCCAACGCTCCGCTGGCTGTTGTTCTCGCCGGTGCCGACCCAGATGACATGGCGGTTGTTGGGGTCGATGGCGAGACATCCGATCGAGTAGCTACCGTATTTGTCGAAGATCGGCTCCCACGTCGTGCCCGCGTTGACCGTCTTCCACACATTGCCCGAGCAGACGGCGATGTACCACGTACTCCGTTTGACCGGATCGACCGCGATATCGCCAATGCGCCCCGACATAAATGCGGGGCCGATGCTGCGAAACTCGAGTCCGGAGGCGGCGTTGGCCATCGGATCGGGCGGGTCTTCTTTGTCCTTATCCTTGTCCTTGGCGATCAGTGGCTGAACGCCCATGACGAAAGCCGCGAGCACGCAACACATCACAACGAGAAGCCGTTTCATGCGATCTCCTTTTTTGGGTACGCGATGACGCGGGCATGGAATGGTCTCATGCTCGCCGCCTTCGCGTCGCGATATACGGTCGGATGAAAAGGTAGAGGCCTGTCCCCCAGAGCCCGGTCAGGATCAGGGCGGAAGGCAGAAAGATCCACAGCTTAGCACCATCGTAGAAGAACGTTCCATCGTGGATGCTCTCGATAATATCCGATCGGCGCACGGCTACCTGCAAGACTTCCCCGGTCTTTGTGTCTATCTGGATCTCCTGCCGGTTCTTGCAACGCACCTTGACCATGCCCTCGGTCGGACGAACGTCGAGGCGATCGATGTCATCCCAGGTCTCGACCTCGGCCTCGGGGACCGTTCGCGCAACCGCGAGAATGCGGTCGAAGCCGATCGTCAGCTCCTGACTCGATCCCTTTAAGGTGGCCGGCTGAACCCAATCCGATTGCCTCTTGAACTGGAGCAAGATACCGGTGACGACAATGATAATCAGCGGCAGGGCCAAGAGGATCGCTCCCCATCGGTGCAGCCTGCGGTTCCACTTGGCGGTTTTCATGCGTTTTCTGGGTTGGCGGACCGGGAGGCGGTTCGATCGCCGCCGGATGTCATCTCACACCGGACCCCACTCTCAAAGCCATCCGCACATACCACGAGTTTTCGGGATCCAGATCGAGAACAACCCGGGCATCATCGAGCACGCGAAATCTTCGCGCAAACGCATAGCCGGTCTCGAGGTATGCGCTCAATCGGTCGTCGAACTCGTAGACGCCAAACACACCGATCGTGGGCTCCGAGTGGGCGAGGAAAGGGTCCGCTACACCGTACTTTGCAGGATCGAGTGCATACCGGTGACCATCCGCTCTGAAAATCGCGCCGATGTCGAACCCGCCGTCCAACAGATACGTGGCCATCGCGAGTGTTGGCAGCTCCACATCGACAAACCAGTGTTCGGTCCGGTACTCACCAATGATCGACGGCAGAAACATCGGCTCGCCAAAGTCATATGTGTGAACCGCCCCGACGCCGACAAACGAGCCACCATAATAGCGGACCGCCCAGAACCCTCCCGCAAGCGTGAAGTCCCTGCTATCGACACTCTTCGTCAAATCACCGGCGAGCCCGGGCGCGAGGCGCGCCTGACCACCCCAGTCATCGTTGATGTGCCCGCGATAGGTCCCCACCAGATCCGAGTAGAGCGTGTTCCCAAAACGCGGGAGCGTATCCGCGGCGGCGAAATCCGTAAAATCCAGGCTCAACCAGCTAAAGAGAAGGCTACCCTTGATCATACCGTTGCCGGGCCGGCGGGCAACCACGGAGAAATCCGAGAAGAGCTCGGAGACGAAGAGCTTCCCGTCGGGACTCAGGCCCTCGATCGGCGTCTTGAGCTTGGAGTTTCCGTAACCGTCGTAGTCGAAGAGCAGATAGGACCCGGACGATGAGCCCTCCTCCGTCGCAGCGCCCTCACCCGCGCAGCAGAGAAGCATACACACCGCACCGATAAGAGCCCGGGTGACGCGGCAGAGTCGATTCAACGCGTTCAACGGTCTCTCTTTAATTTCATTTTGTGTCTCTGATCGCACGGCGTATAATCACATCCATTCTGGAGGCATCGTATTGCGACCACTGACGATTCTCATTGTTACTCTTGTCCTTCTTGTAGTCGTGCACCCGCAAGCGCGTGCGGACGACCTGCGCGAAGCCGGCGATCTCTTTCAGACTCTCCTGCCCGCAATCGGTCTGGCCACCACGCTCATCCTCAAGGATTGGCAGGGCACTAAGGAATGGACGGTGTCGGGCATCTCAGTCCTCGCCTTTACCCAGGCTGCGAAATTCACCGTTCAAAAGTGGCGCCCGGATGACAGCGATCCCGACTCGTTCCCTTCCGGTCATTCCTCATCCGCCTGGTTCGGCGCGACGTTTATCGACAGGCGCTATGGCTGGAAGTACGGTATCCCGATGTATTTTGCAGCGGCGACGACCTCTTACAGCCGCGTCAAAGCCAACAAGCATTTCACCGACGATGTCTTTATCGGCGCCGCTATCGCCGTCATCACCACCTACTACATGGTGACGCCATACAAGAATGTCGATGTCACCGCCGAGGTCGGAGCGAACCACATCGGCCTCCGCCTCACCGCGCGATTCTAAGTCCCTAGTTGCCAAATCTGAAACCGACACCGGCCACGAGCGTGTGCGCGAGGCCGTGATCGAAAAAGCTATTGTCCAGCCAGTGTAGCTGGTACAGCGCGTCGATATAGATCGTGCCGGTCGCGAAGATCATCCCACCGATTGTTACGTTGGCCGCCGCACCCCACTTGGTTTCTTCTTCTTTGTTATGAGGCGCCCCGATCTTGTTAAAGGTCCTTATGTTCTGACAAACGCCCACACCAGCGCCGACGTACGCAGCCGTCGAGACTTTCGTGAACTCATGTGCGGCGCGGCCCTGCAGATAGAGCGGCGACGCCGTAATCGCGAGCTCGACGGGGGCGCGCTGACGCCGAAAATCTTCCCGCTGGTTTATGAATGTCAAGTTGAGACCGACCGCGAACGGCCCGTCACCCAGATTGCGGTCGAAGGCGTAGTTTGCCGTGTGTCCGGTGGAGGCAAAATCGGTGAACTCGGAGTTCGCGAATGTCTTGCCGACGTTGACCGCCAGCCAGTTGCGATCCCCCGCCCTGCACGGGTTCGTAAGCCCGGACACGAGCACGAAGAGCAGAATGAATATGAGTCCTATGTAACGATATCGGTTCATCGAGGTTGGCGCTGCCGACAAGGCCATATGGCGAGTAATATCTTGTAATCAAGGACTTTAGCAGCTTCGCCGGACGGCGTCAACCAGTACGAAAGAACGATGAAATGAAGGGAAGGAGCGCGTGTCAGTCGGTTAGCGACAGCTTCCACAGCGTGCTGGGTATAAAGCTCTCACTGCCATACCCGTCCGATGTGACGACATAGAGCATCTCACCTGCATCGGCTGGGACGATTGCGATGCCTACAACATCCCCGTACATTCTTCTGAAGCGGATTCTCTTCGATATGGTCCCGTCGGCTGCGAACTCGATGACCTCACGCCGCCCGGTGTCCGTCACAAAGACGCGCCCGTCATCCGTGACAGCGATGTCTTCGGGGTTCATCAGACCGTCCTCGGGTGAGGCAAATACCCGAAGCGTGTCACCGAACGTCACCGCCCATATGTGCCCGGTGTCTTCGTCGGTGATGAGCAGCTCTTTCGTGCCGGGGTGCCAGGCGATCCCTTCGGGCTTATCCAGCCTCGCGTCCTCGAGCACCATCTGTTTGACGCCGCGCGTGATCATGTCTATCGCATAGATACGACGGTATTTCTCATCGACCGCGTACATCACGGAATCAACGACCACGATCCCCTCCGGTTTGCCACGGCCTTCGAAGTTCACGAAGATCGACCAGCCGCCATCCTCGGTGTAGTGATAGATCTCGCGCCGACGAGGAATCGATACAAAGACCGCATCGTCCGTTGCCGTCACGGCGTCGGTATCCTCGACCAGCCCGTGTGGATCGGGCAGCGCCCGAATCCGTCCTTCGTAATACTGCAGGACATTGCCTCGCCCCTCGTTCGCGATCAGAAGACCCCATGCGGGATGGTAGAAGACCATATCGGTGTGGAAGAGCCCGTCCGCGGCCGTGATCACGGGAGTTGCACGAACGCCAATGGCAGGCGAGGAAAGCCGCGACGAACGCACCGCGGCCAGCGCGAAGAACACAACCGTCACGAGCGCGAGCATAACCACGGCGAGGAGTGCCACTCGTGGCCGCGCGTCGATTCGTGCTTCGGCAAGCTGCGAGTACCGCATCTCTACAAATACGACGAGTACACCGCTCAAAACAAGCGCGCTAGCCAGACACTCGAGCACTGCTCTCACATCGGGCAGAAGCCGTTCCGGCGACCACAGCGGGTACCAGTAATCCGAGAAGACGAAACCCTCATCGGCAGAACGGGCGACACCGAAAGCTGTCAGTCTCTCGTGCGCCCAGGGCATCATGGCATCCGCAATCAGCGCCACGCACAGAAGCAAAACGCCAACCAGCCACAACTGGAGGAAACTCGAGCTTTTCGGTACATACCGGCGCCACAACATACGGACTGCGAGGAGCCCGGTGAGCAGCAGAATGCCTGCGGTCAGATATCGCAGCCAGGAATAGCTGCTACCGAGATCGTTCCCCGGGTCGAGGAGAAACACAAAGAGGATACTAGCGGTCGTGACCGCCAGAACCAGCCACGAGATCCAGCGACTGACGGTCGGCCGATATAGCACCACGGCGAACCACACCGCCAGAAACAGTCCAAGTGCAATAACGATGTAAACGCGCAGCGATTGATCGTACGTCAGCGGTGTGCCGAACAAGCCCTCCATGGCGTCGAGCATCGGGGGCCCGAGGACAATGGCGACGACGACAGCCCACAAGACTGCGCCGAGCACCCGCAACAGGACACCCGCGCTGTCCCGGAGGAAAGACGCCAAACCTGCGACGCTAGAAATCGGCATGTTCAGTACCGCCAGAACCCGTGACAAGGCGAAGCGCTGCCAGGAGCACGCTGGCAGCGGCGAGGGGCGCACCGACTGTGCCCACAAGACTCATGGTCTCCCACGACAGAACAAGCGACAGAAATACCAGAACGACCAGAGCCGTACTGGCCGTGCCCACGAACGACCGGGCGCTGCGCACGGTCCACCCACCGGCAAACCACAGGAGCGCAACCACCAAGGCAAACCCGACCAACGCCGGCGCCCCGACCAACCGTTCGGGATCGATGCCATACGGTCCGAGCAGTTGCTCGACGGTCTCCCTGAGAGCGGTTGGAACAAAGGCGTGATAGCTGGCCGCAGCCACGTGATAAAGCGCGAGAAGACCCATTACGACCGCAGCACCAAACCAGGGCAGCGCCCGAGGCCGTCCCGAACCCGGTTGTCCAAACCGCCAGGCCACACAAGCCACGAGCGCCCCGACGGCGAAGAGCACCGACACCAACCACGCCGCCGGGTCCCCCCAGCGGTGGATCAGGTCTTTTTGCCACTTCGCTCCACCGAGAGCCAGCGGCAGCGTCACCATGCCGATGAATGCGTAGAAGACGACGGCATCGCGCCACCGTAGCCGTGCCTCGCGCGACCATGTGATCATGGCGGCACTCGCGTACGCCAGCATCAGGCTGCACCCGGCCAGGACCTTGAAGCCTTCCTCGAACAAGGTTTTTGGGTGCGATCGTGGGAGCAGAACATCGATGAGGGTGTGAGTCAGGTAGCAGCCAAACCCCGCGATCATCAAACGCATCGGCCACCGATGTCGGAAGACAGTCGGCAGCGCCGCGAGCAAGACGGCCAGCCCAATCAGCCCATAGCCGATGACCGCGAGGTCGTTCCAGTTGCGAAAGACGGCTGGGTCGCCGTACAGGGGTTCCAGCCACTGCTTCTGCAACCGTTCGTGAACCTGAAAACGATCGGCGATCGAAAAGAACGCGAGCCCAACTGAGCTGGCCAGCCAGAACCATCTCCCCGAGTCGCGCTCACCCTTGCGTGCCATCCAGGTGAGCCACGCGAACAGAGCCGCCGTGGCCAGAAAGACCGTCGACAACCAATCGATCATCCCGCCTTCGCGAAAGAACTGGTTCTTGTGGTGACCGGGCGCAAGAATCCACCACACCAGCAGATACACGACTGTCGCGGCGTAGACGGGCACGGCGGTCTTCATGAAGGCCGGAGTGGATTCCGAGCGCGATCGCGAGAGCGCAGCGCGGATCCGGGCCCCGTATGCAGAGAGCAGAGTGGTTTTCATTGTCCTGATGTGAGAAGGCTGCTAACTAACGCCATGACAGGCGGCTATTCAACCATAACCCATGGGATTACGTCACTATCCTCTGAATCGGTGTAGCAAAAAGGGGACCTAGGGGGATGACCAGGTCCAGAGTGGAGTAAATATATCGAACAGGAGCGCGGAGGGCAACCCGGATGAGCGATAGCCTCCGCAAACCAATGGTGCGAAGGGGCAGATTTGAACTGCCGACACACGGATTTTCAGTGCGAGATGAAGAGGAAGAGTAATGTCATGCAATCAGTGTAGTTACTTGAACGGGCTTGTTTTGCGTTGCCGACTAACTGTCTAACTAGTTCCCTTTTGTCTCGTTGAAACCCAATAAACCCGATCTGTAGTGACAAATGTAGTGGCAGATGAACTCGCACGCAAATCCGTATTCAAGAATAGGATCCAAACGGACCCGCGGCGCCCTATTCCGATCCTATCTTGACGCCGCCAAGTGGTGCCGTGATCACAACCGCCTGCGAGATTGTGCCGTGAAGTTGCTCGACTCAGGCTTGATGCTCATACCGCTACTTCCCAGTAGCGGATCGCTCAATGCACTTTGGACTGGCCAGCCACCGAAATATTCGCCTAACATCGACACTCGTCATGCCCAAACGACCCAGCAGGCATATTCCCGCGGTCCCGGCCGGCGCCTCCGTGGCGCCATCGCCTCCCGCGCATCCCGGAGGCACGCCTTGATTGGCCAGACCCTCACCCACTACAGGATCACCGAGCTCATCGGCAAGGGCGGCATGGGGGAAGTCTACCTCGCTGATGACACCGAGCTCGATCGCCGTGTGGCCATCAAGTTTCTGCCCGCGGGTTACAGCAACAATCCCGATGTGCTCGAGCGTTTCAAGCGCGAGGCCAAGGCTGCGGCAGCCCTCAACCATCCCAACATTATTACGATTCATGACGTCGGTGCGCACGAAGGAAAGCCGTACATCGTCATGGAACACGTTGACGGTGAACCGCTCTCCAAAGTTATCGAACGCAAAGATCTCGCGATCGAGCGTGCGCTCGAGATCGCCGCGCAGATCTTCGACGGGCTATCGGCCGCACACGAAGCGGGCGTCGTGCACCGTGACATCAAGCCGGACAACGTCCTGATCGATCGCAGCGGCCGCGTTCGTGTCCTTGACTTCGGGCTGGCCAAGCTCCACGACGCCACTGCGATCACGGCTGAGGAGACGACGCTGGGGACGGCGGCGTACATGTCGCCGGAGCAGACGCGGGGCGCGGACGTGGACGAGCGCAGCGATTTGTTTTCGGCCGGTGTGGTGCTCTACGAAATGGTGGCGGGCCAACGGCCGTTTCCGGGTGACCACCCTTCGGCAGTGCTCTATGCGATCGCCAACCAGGAGCCGCAGCCGCTTCGCCGTTACAACAACCAGGCGAGCGAAGGCCTCGAGCGACTCGTGACAAAACTCCTGGCAAAAGATCCGGAGTCACGATACCCGAGCGCGAAAGGTGCGCTGGTGGATCTGCGTGCGGAGCGCGGGGCGAGTGGCGTGTCGGGGTCGATACCGGCGCAGTCACGAACCACATCGCGCAAAGGCATGTGGATCGGTGCGGTCGTTGTCGTGGTAGCCCTTGCCGCGGTGGGGGTGTGGTTGGCCGGCCGAGACGGGAAGCAAAACGAACCGATAGCGGTAAGCGCGCCGCAGACTCCCGCCGGTCCCGAAAAGAACTCGATCGCGGTGCTGGCGTTCGTCAACATGAGCGATGACGCCAGCAACGAGTACTTCTCCGACGGCATTGCCGAGGAACTGCTTAACCTGCTGGCCAAGATCCCCGAGTTGAAGGTAATTTCGCGCTCTTCTGCCTTTTCCTACAAGGGCAAAGACATCAAGCTGGCGCAGGTGGCCGAGGAACTGAACGTCGCCCATATCCTGGAGGGTTCGGTGCGGAAGGCCGGCAACCAGGTCCGCATCACCGCGCAGTTGATCGAGGCGGGCTCGGACACACACCTTTGGTCGGATACCTACGACCGCACCCTGGACGACATCTTCGCCATCCAGGACGAGATCGCGGCCACCGTTGTGAAACAACTGAAAGTCACACTGCTGGGCGAAGTGCCCAAGGTGCAAGAAACCAACCCCGAAGCCTATGCGCTCTACCTGCAGGGCCGGCACTCCGCCAGCCAGGCCACGCCCGAAGGCATGGAGAATGCTATCGAGCTGCTCCAGCAGGCACTGGCCATCGACACGGCCTACGCCACCGCCTGGAGCGGCCTGTCCAGCATCTACATCAACCAGGTGGGCAGTGGCCTGCGGCCCTTTGATGAGGGCTTCGCCCTGGCCCGTGAGGCGGCGGACAGGGCATTGAGCATCGACCCGAACCATGCCTGGGCCCACGCCGGCCTCGGCTACGTCGCGATGTCTTATGATAACGACTTGGCCGCCGCCGCTCGGCACTTCGAACGTGCGCTGGCGCTGGAGCCTTGCAATCAAAACATCATAGGCTCGGCTGCCGGGCTGATCGCACTCCTCGGCCGCCTGGACCAGGCCATCGCGCTGGACGAATACGTTAGCGCCCGAAACCCGGGGGACCCCATCGGCCATTACAACCTGGGCACTCACAACTTTCTCGCCGGCCGCTGGGACGAGGCCATCACTTCGTACCGCACCCTACTGCGGCTGAGCCCGGGCGTGATCGGCGTCCACGAAAAAATTGGCGCGGCGCTGCTGATGAAAGGCGAGGCCGAGGCGGCCCTGGAAGCATTTGCACAGGAGCAGGAAGAGGAATACCGGGTCAAGGGCACGGCGCTGGCGCTGTATACCCTGGACCGGCAGGAGGAATACGAGGCCGCCCTCGCGGAACTGATCGAGCGATGGGGGGAGCAATGGCCCTCCGAGGTGGCACAGGTGTACGCATGGACGGGTGATGGCGATGCGGCGTTTCGCTGGCTGGACAAGGCCCTTGCCCAGAACGAGGAAGGGCTCAACCAACAGTTCTTGTGGTCCTACTACACCCCGATACACGACGACCCGCGCTGGGAAGTCTTCCTCGAGCGTACCGGCACTTCGCCGGCCCAAAGGGCAAAACTCGACGCCATCGAGTTCAACGTCACGCTGCCGGAATAATTGCTGGAAAAAGTAGTGGCGTCCCCAAGGCGATTTGACCCCGGGTTTATGCCGGGCAACGCAGAGACAATGCGTGTTGCGGCCGAGACAATGTCGGCGAAGCCCACTAGAGCAAGAATCGAGCGCCCCGATTCAGACAAAAGTGCGGAAGAAGTGGCAGATGAGTTTGAGTCGTTGTGAAGCCGCTGGAGGAAGTTCGGGAACTCGGAAGGGCCGATGGAAATCGGTGGACCAATACACCCCCCGAGACAAATTAGCAAGAACATTTGTGGCCGCACTTGCCGTTTAGGGGTGGGTTTCCGGGCATGCGACCACAGACTTCTCCCTGTCTGGTTTTAATGGATAATTTCTACAAACTTGCGGTCTTGCTTCGTATACACCACAAGAATATTTAGCATTATTCTCACTTAAGAAAAAACAATCTCCATTTCCTTGAAAGCTTAAGAAATACTCTTCAACTGCTTTCCCTTTTTGGTTTGTAAACACAAAACAATGTAATCCTGTCGCTTGTTCTAACACCTCGATGTCATTTTTCGATAATTCTACAAAAGGGTGCTTTCTACAACATTTAGCACATTGTCTACATATCTCGGCTAAAGCACTAGGCATTTACTTATTCTTCTTTTCTTTTTTCAGTTTTCGTTTTTCCTTTACATCATGCTCAGCCTTTTTCTGCTGTTCCTTCTTGCCTTTATCTTTTTTCCCCTTATCACCCATTTCTATTCCTCCTTGTTTGAAAATGACTTGCGCCGTACTATGGCTGTAGCTTCCAAAAACTCCTCTCCCTTCTTCTATTAATGCTATCCATGCTGCAATCTTTGCACTTGCCTCTCTCATATTATATCATAGACTCCATGATTTTTGTCCTCCTACGCAACTTCTTCTCCGCGCTGAGGTCTCACCGTGCGTTGACCTTGGAAAACCTCGCGCTCCGGACCAACTTGATGTCCTACGCCCAAACGCCAATTGGCCCCGCTTGACGAACCGAGATCGGGCACTTTGGGTTTTTATCTGGTGCTGAGTTAGTTCTAGGCCCCGTTTTCTGCTTCCATGGCGGCTTCAAAAGGCGTTCGATATCCCAATGAGCGATGCGGTACGCACACCCTTCCCCCGAGCACCGCGAAAGGGCTGTGGCGCTTCTGGATAGAATCAAAAGTAGCAGATTAATAGCAGATGGGGCAAAAAGCGCTGACCGGGAGATCCCGCAAGTCGTTAAACCAATGGTGCGAAGGGGCAGATTTGAACTGCCGACACACGGAT
>CBDVBZ010000103.1:0-13368 GCA_965372355.1 uncultured bacterium
CGGCCGACAGCGAGGTTGCCGTCATCCAACATGCGGTCAAGTGTCATGAGCTGTTGAGGCTAATTGCTTTTGTCGCAATGCTTGCGGCAACCCAGGCGTTTGCGCTTGCGGGTGGGGGGTCCTTCGGGCTCTTCTCAAGCTTAGCGGCAACGGACTGCGCCTTGATGAATGACGGCGTCACCAACACCAGCTACTATGTTATTCAGACGCATACCACTGGCTCGACGGGTGGGGGCTATTCGGCGGTGATTCCGCCGTGCGCTGGCTTCGTCCATAACATGGATGTGAAGGGCCCTACGGTCTCCGTATACCTGGGTAACTCACAGATCGGTGCCTCGATGGGATACGGCGGGTGCCGGACGGGTCTCATTGTTGTAGCGCAGATTGTTGTCACCCGCACCGGACCGGCGGTCGGCTGCTGTGCGTGGACAGTCGGGCCGAACCCGCTTTTGGTCGATCCGGACGGTAACCCGTGGACGACACCGTACTCGATGGACTGCAGCAGCCCGTCTCAGAATGAAACAGCGGCCGGAGGAACCGGGATCATCTCGGCGGGAGGAGCGGGGCAATGTGCTTGCAGCGTTCCGAACAAGGAGAACACCTGGGGTGCGGTGAAGGAGCTGTTTCGGCAAGGGATATAGACGGCGCGGGCGCTTCGTCAATCATCCCACACGCCGTTGACCGCCTCGGAACGCTCCTCAGGTGTGACGTCGGCATAGACCGCCGTGGGCTTTGGTGTCGGAGTTCCTTCTGCACGAGGCGCAAGTTCTTAGTCTTCTGGTAGAGGTACGTGCCCCACGAATGCCGGAGGCTGTGTATCGAATAGTAAGGCGCAAGCCCTGCACGTTTCGCGGCCCCCTTGTCCGGGCGTGCGCTTCTTCCTGGAAACAGCCCCAACCACTCGAACGTCTGAAAAGCCGGCCAAAGCCCCGGGCTACGGCTTCACAAACAGGATAAAGAGCGAGTCGTCACCCGAAGGGACCTGATCGAGAAGCGCGATATCCGTCGTCGAGTCCCCATCCAGATCACCGAGAAACGTCGCACCCCAGATGAACTCGCCCGGGTGGTTCACGATCAACCAGCGCTTCAGCGTTCCATCGGCGTTGAGGAGCACTACCCAGACATTCGATCCCGTTCCGAGCGGTGAAAGCGTGGTCACGATGACGTCGTTGACACCGTCATCATCGTAGTCCCCGGCACTCCCCAGGCTCAGAATCGTTTCGGTACCGGGCCACGAGAACACTTCTTTGCCGGCTTTCTCGGTGCCATCGTCGTTCAGAAACGTCGTGTTCAACGTACTAAAGAAAAAGCTCCAGGAATACCCCAGATCGGCGTTGCCGTCGCCGTTGATGTCACCCAACGACGCCACGGGATTGTCGCGAACGGCCAACGGGCCCCACTGGCCGGCGGATTTCAGTTTGCCCGTTGCGTTGAGAAAAAGCGTCACGAGCTGGTCGGCGCCTGCGTCTGTACCCCACGCGACAGACAGATCGACCACGCCATCGCCATCCAGATCGCCGAGAGGAGCGATCCAGTTCGTTCCCCCACCCTGAGAGCACGATGCGCAGCCCAGCTGAGCGCCACTGATCTTTTCCGCTGTTTTCACCGTGCCATCGCCATTCATCAGCAGGATCCAGACCGCGCCCAGAGTCTCGAACTGATCGAACAGACCCACGGCCAGGTCCGTCACCCCATCCTTGTCGACGTCACCGAGTCCGGCCACGGTCTTGAACGGCGCTTCGCCATCGGGGTGGTAACCAAGGTCGACGGCTTCGATGATCTTCTCGTCTTTCAACGTGCCGTCGGTGTTTAGATACATCAGATAAATCGATCGCTGGCCTTGATACCGGGCGCTTTTGCCAATCCGCGCCAGATCGACCACCATATCACCGTCGAAATCGCCGAGATTGGAGAGCCCGTGATTTCCCGGACTCCCCAAGATCGGAATCTGCACGATCTCGCGGACGTCGACCGAGTCAACACACCCCGTGGTCGACGCGCCGGCGCTCCAGTACACGTCGCCTCCGAGCGTAATGTCTGCCGTCATTGAGTCCTTTTCTACGACGGTCGCGCCATCCCGCACCTCCACCTTGAAATCGTACGAACCGAGCGGCATCGTCAACACTTCGACCGGCTGGAACCTCGAATGAACAACTGTTTTCGTTGGAGTCATCGACCCGGAAGGCATCACCATTGAGACCACTGAATACCCGTTCGCAACGACATTGGGTGAGAGCGGAGACAGACACCCCTCTGGCGAGACCGTTATATCCCCGGAGCTCAGTAAACCGGGGAGCTCGGACGCATCGTAGGTCGGATCCGAAAACACTCCCTGCAACATCGCGAGATCGGTAACACTGGCATCGATCGCGCCAGGGACGTAGCTTTGAGTGCTTGCGTCTACTTTGCCATCGCCGTTGAAATCACCTTGAGGATACGTGCCCTCCCGCGAGGGCGATTCGCCCGGCACCGTGTTGCCGTTGGGATCCTTCTTCGGATGCGTGCCACCGTCCAGATCCAGGTTCGGGTCGTTCTGGAGCTGGAGATACCAGTCCCTCCAACGGCGGAAGTCCGACATGTCGATGTCGCCATCCCCGTTTGTGTCGAAGTCGATCTTATTGCCCGAACCATCCAAACGCTGGTTGCCGTCGGGTGTACCGTCATCGATGTCCAGCAACATGCGAAGCACTCTGTCCGACGCCTTGACCCGATCGATGTCCACAACAGACGCCCAGGCATCGAGACGCTTGGCGGCTGCGGCACCGCCTCCGGGAGCCACCAGGACCGATTGAGTCGTTAGCAGATCCTTGATCTCGCTTGCCGTAAGGGCCGGCTCGACCGCCAACATGTACGCCACAACCCCCGTGACGTGAGGAGCCGCGAACGATGTGCCGGAATCACTCTTGTAGTTGCCATCGACATCGCAATCCGAGTCCGACGGCATTCCGGGAGTTCCTGACGCCGTGGATCGAATGCATACACCAGGCGCAGAGATGTGACCACCGGTATTTGAAAAGGGTGCCCGGCGGGCGCCACCGCTAGCCGCGTTATCCAACTCCACCGCCTCGACGACAATGATGTTGGGCTCGACCGGCGTCGGATTGGAAGCATCGAGAGCGGCGTTGTTCCACGGGCTGGCGTACATGGCATCCTCGACTCCGCAGCCTTCATCGGAGTCGTTTCCCGCTGCGCAAACCATGAGCGGCACATCCCGGCCGGACGATCGGATGTATTTCAACGCCCTCTTGAATTCCTCCCCCTGCTCTCTGGCCGTGCTCCGGACCGCGGCGTTCGAGCCTGCAATCCCCTCGATGCACCACCCATAAACCGTCGTCAAGTTGACAAGCTTGATATTCGGATTCGCCAGAACGAATCGTCTGAGCGTTTGGATGTTATCCGCGACTGTGTGCCGGAGATCATTGGATAACACAACGGGATCGAACGCTTCTGCCGTGATGTCCGCGAACGGGCTCACACCATCGACGCCCCTCTCGTTGCTGAACAACGCTCCTATGATGCCCGATACCATGGCGCCGTGATCGGCGTCACCGGCCTCGACGGGGAAATAGTCCAGATCTCGATGAAGGGGAAACCCATAGTCGAGAACACCCACCGGCACCCGTTGACCACTCTTGGCAACAGCGCTATTTATGTTCCACAACTGCGGCACCCGGACCAACTCGATACCCCAGTTCCCGCCCGCCGGCGTGGATTCCCACAGCCAGTCGTATGGCTCCTGGACGCTATTGGGCCGCGCAATCCGGCCGCCGCGAACCGCAACATCGGCAACCACGTTCTCCACCTGCGCATTCGCTTTTAGACTGGCGAGTACCGGAACGAGCTCCGCGTGTGATGCCGTCGCCAACCGCACGATGACCACCCCTTCGACGACCCCAACTTTGCCGGGCAACCCACCGACAATCGCCCCTGTGATGTCGTCGAGTATCTGATTCGCCTGGCCGATGGTCGTCCCCTGTGTAAACGCAATCAAGATCGTGTTGTACGAGACGTGGGCGCCGGCGAGGTCCGGATGGTCCTGCGAGAAATCCTGCGCCCGAGGGACGAACGTGATATCGGGGATCATCTCGGCAACATCGTTCGCGATCGACCCCGCGATCGAGTCCGGCGAAACGGTCACGATCGTGCCTGTTCCGAGAGCGCTTCCGAGGGATGCGGTGACCGTGAGCGACCCCATCGTGCCCAGCAGGCTGACCTGCCCGGCGGCGACTCCGCTGGCAAGGCTCAACGTCGTCGGGCTGATGGTGCCCTGCGGTACCGAAAGCGTCACCGTACCATTGGCGTCCGTCAGGGGCTTCGTGCCTCTTCTCCCAATCGCCCTGACAGTGATCGGAAATAGCGTATTTGATCTAACCCAATCGGGGACAACAACTTCAAACGAAGCCAAACCTTCCAGTTCCGGTTCGAACGGATCCTCGCTACAGCCCGGTAGCGCAAATGCGGCGATCAGGGTGGCTAGGGCTAACGCGATCGAGGAGCCGAGCAGGGTGTTACGCATGGATTCCCTCTCGGTTAGGGGCAGGTGGTGTTCTCCTAGTGATGCTCTCCTTAATGGTTGTCGGGGTCTAATCATTATAATATGTAGCGAGATACGCGGTCAAGCGGGAAGGAGCCCCACGCGCTTTTCCGGGCGCCGGCCTGTGAAGTTTGCACTACGGAGTGGCACCTCGCACCCGCTGAAAGCGCGCCTGGATCCGCGTGTCGCGCTCCAGTCTCACCCTCACCTGGGGGCTGTTTCCGAGGGAGGGATCTGTCCATCCGGTGAACTCGAACCCCGCCGACGGCTTGGCGCTTAAGCTCACAGGCAGATCCTCGAAATAGCGGCCGGTCCACGGGTATTCTCCGGGGGCTGTGGTGTTGATCTGAATCTCACCCGCACCGGGTGGCTCGATGGCGAGCCCGATAGTGTGCAAGTCGCCCAGGTCGAACCTTTCCCTGAAAAACCCAAGAATAATGTCCGGTCGCTTTTCGATGAATTCCTGGATAGTCGCGATCCCTCCGTGATAGCGGTCGAAGGCCCGAGGCCAGCGTTCGAACTCGATCTCCAGGTCCGCGGCGCGAACCGCAATAATGCTGTCGAGCCGGGTCTGGATATGCTCCGCACGAAGCGTCGTATTGAGCAGATCGCAGAAACGGATGACGAAATATTCGCTGAACTCCTCGGAATCGAGCAGTTTGCGGATAATGAGTGTCTCGAAAAAACCCGTCTCCTTGTCCTGCCACCACGGCCCCGGGTTGACGATGAGATCCGAGCGGGGTTCGTCGCGTGTCGCCCACGCCAGTGTGTTCTTGCCCACCACGCCCGGCCGAAACGCGTAGTCCGAATCCCAACCGAGCCACCGCCACTGGCTCTCAGGGGTGTCCAGACGTTTGAACAGATGCGAGTTGTTGTCCGGCCAATCGTAGTTGCCCACGTAGATGTTGAGCAACCAGTAGTCCACCGTACCTTCGACGTCGATGATCTCGGCGGCCCGAAGATACTCATCCTCGCTTGTCAGGCGGTGTCTCTCGAAATAGTCGACCGTCGCTACCCAGGCGGAGTCGCCACCGGCAAGCGCGTTGGGGCCCTTTCTTTGATTCTTGATGAGCGCATAGTCCCCCTCGCCAAAACGCCGTCTGAGGAACTCTCCGTTGATCCGTTCATAGACGCGGTAGTGCCCCCACATCTCACCGTTGATGAGAAGCAGAACGGGAATCGACTTTGCGATCATTCCACCGATCTCGGTGTACAACGCGTCGAACACCTCGCCACCCAGTCTGGCCGTATACGTGATGAACGCGGGGCGCAAGAGCACAACCCGCTCCGAGTCCGGACTGGCTTCAGTGAGGACGTTGTCGATCTCGCTTCCCTGCACTTCGGCGGTCGCGTATGTCAGTCGAAAACCCTTTTTCTCGTGTCTCCGGGCCCACCCGCCACCGTGAACGCGCAGCCTCGCCTCAAAACCTACGCTGCCCTCCTCGCGCGCCAGGTACTCAACGCTCGCGATTCGCTCCCACTTTCTACCGCGGCGCTCGGGGTTGGCGTGAATCCCCGAGTAACGATTCCACAAGACGACCGGATCGGCGACAACCGACACGACGGGCAGCGTGTAGTCGGTGTTGATAAGATACGTGTGCGTCACGGTCGCGCTCGGGAGATGGCCCGAGCCGTAGGCGCGAAATCGGAGGACCGTCGTCTCGTCAATCTCGATGGGACCGTTGTAACGGCGGCTTCGCAGCGTCGGTGTGCTCCCGTCCGTCGTGTAGCGGATCGATGCGTCCGCTTCGCGGCTTCTTAGCTCCACGGATAGCGAACGATCGTAGTAACCCGCCGGCGTGCTCGCGGACGGTTCCGGGACGAGCGAGTCACTTGTTGTAAACGCAAACCGTTTATCTATAGAGGGTACGAGTCGCGCCTTCAGCTTTCGCTTGAACTCGAAGAACTGCAGCTGGTTGAGGCCCCAGAGCTGAGCGATTACATCGCTGTACCGGGGCATCGTTGTGATGACCGATACGACCAGCACCAGCAGGACTGCGGTAACAACAGCTTTGAGAGGCGGTTTCATCTGTTTGCCATGCGGAGGCCAGGCGCGGCTAGAAGAGGGCGCCCTGACTGCTAAAAAAGATGTTGAGCTTGTGCACCGGGGCGACCTCTTTCAAAGCCGCGTGAAAGCCATCGAGCCCCTTGGTTTTCAGGTCCGCAAAGCTGTAGTGGATGGTGGTCAGGTCCTCGGCGAAGGATACGCTCTCCAGCCTTCCGTTGGACAGCCTCGAATCGAGAAGCCTGATGACCTGGTCCCTTGTCTCGGCGGTCTGCTCGCCGTTCAACGTCAGCAGGACGATACCATCCTTGCGTTTGTGCGCGGAATAACGCGAAAAGACCCGTTTCGAAATCAGCACGATCGTGGCCAGGAGAAGCAGAACGAACAGCAGCAGAAACTGAAAGGTCGCGCAGACGACGGACGCCGATATGAGCAGCATGATGAATCCAACTTCCTCGGGTTCCTTGATCGGCGTCCGGAAGCGGATGATCGACAGGGCGCCCAGCAGGCCGAGCGACAGGGGTAGCGAGAACTGGATCGCGATGAAGAGAGCGGTAATCGAGGGGCTCAGGAGCAGAAAGCTGCGATGGATCTGCGAACCGGTCGCGCGGTTCTCATAGAACGTCCGATAAAGATACGAAATATACAACCCGACCAAAGTCGACACGATCAGTGCGAAGACAAAACCCGTGACATCGATCTGGACACCGGGGTCCTGTATCAGCTTGGCTATCTTCCCCAGTACCTGCTGTGCGTTCATAATCTCCTCCCGAGTGGTTGCATCAAATGCTCGTAGCACTGAGCATATTTGGAGAACGCCTCGAGCGTCAAGTGCGCAGCCATCGGCATCAGAACGCGCGGCAGCCCCCTATCCGGCCCCTTGACCTCGAGCACACCGAGGTCGAGGTAAACCGGCGGCACGCCGGGCACGTATGCCGCATTGATCCGTGTGCATCGGATGTTCGAATCCATGGCGATTCTCGACCCGCTCTCCGGGTCCACATAGCGGCACCGGTCGTACTGAATCAGCAGCATCGGCACGAGCAGCCCGGGTGGAATGTAATCCAGCCCGAAGACCTGGTTGGGTATTTTCAGAATCTCTTCGTCATCGAACGGATTGTCCCGAAGTCTGTGAGAAGCGATGAGCACCTGGTTGCGTTCCTTCTGTCTGCTGACACCGTGCTTTCTCTTCATCTCGACAAAACAAGGAACGTCGAAGGAATCGCCGGCCTTCTCGACGTCGTCGTACCAGCGAAGCCGTATCTTCGATTTCACATAGTCGCTGTTCCGCTTTTCCAGGTAATGGTCCAGACCCGGGGTATCGAAGTAGATGCTCGAAATGGTGCCGATGTGGTAGTTTGCGTCACGGGCACACGCGTGCTCGACCCACTCGAGGATCATGTCCCTCTGCGGGTTGACAAAGACGAATTTCTGCTCGATGTTCATGCGCACACCTTAAACTACCGCAGACACGCAAAACGTCCGGAACACGGTACCCGGCCAACCCGGGGGGAGGGATCTTACTCATATTTGACCAGCGAAAACACCGGTGGGCCAACGATTTTCCGCCTGCCCCCCAGAGCTGCCAGCTCTATGACAAAGCAGGATTCCACGACCTCGGCGCCAAGCCTATCCAGAAGGGCAAGTGATGCAGCAGCCGTGCCACCCGTGGCCAGCAGGTCGTCGAAAAGCAGGATCCGCTCGCCTTTTTTAACGGCGTCTTTGTGGATTTCTATGACCGTCTGACCGTATTCGAGCGCATAGGCCTCGCTGATCGTCTCGTGGGGCAGCTTGCCCTCCTTGCGCAGCGGGGCAAATCCCACCCCGAGCTCGTAGGCAAGCGGGGTGGCGAAGACGAATCCACGTGATTCGATGGCCACGACTTTTGAGATGTTCCGGCTCGAGTATCGCTCGGCAAGAGTCTCGATGATCGACCTGAAGACGCCCGGGTCTTGCAGAAGGGGTGTGATGTCTCTGAAGAGGATACCTGGCTTTGGGAAATCCGGTATATCCCGGATGTATGACTTGATGTTCTCCATTTTTGTGTTCATGTGTTCTTACCGCCCGACAGCATGAGTTTTAACTTCTGTAGGGCTCGGCGCTCGATCTGGCGGATCCGCTCCCTCGAGACACCGATCAGTTTGCCGGTCTCGGCGAGGGTCTGGGGTTTGCCATCCTCGAGTCCAAACCGTGTTCGCAGGATGATGAGCTCCCGTTCACTCAGATACCGCTCCATGTACTCCGCGACCTTCTCGCTCTCCAGCTGTAGCGTGATCATCTGCTCGGGGTCCGTCGATGTTCCGTGTACTGCGTCGGCCGAGAGCTTGTGAAGGGCTTCCGCCGTCACCGTCAATTCCTCGGTGCGGATCCCATGAATCAAGCTTCTGACCAGCCGAATCTTCTTCGTGGTGACTCCCAACTCGTCCGCCGCATCGCGCTCACTAAGCCCCTTGTCTCCACGCTTCTCTTCCAGACGCAAATACCGATTGATCAGCTGATAAATATGAATCGGGATGCGAATCGACTTGGCATGACTCGCTATGGCGCGCGTTATTGACTGCTTGATCCACCATGAGGCATACGTGCTGAACCTGAAGCCCTTCTTGTAATCGAACTTCGCGGCGGCCCGGATGAGCCCCAGATTGCCTTCCTCCACCAGATCGAGGAATGTCAGTCCGTGCCCCATGTAGCGTTTCGCGATGGTTACGACGAGACGCAGATTGGCAAGGATCAGATCGCGTTTGGCCTCTTTGTCCGCCTCCTCGGCAATACGCCTTCCTAGGCTGATTTCTTCCTCGGGTTTCAGAAGGGCGTAACGACTGATCTCGTTGAGATAGCGTGTCTGAATATCATAGTCCCCCGATACAGACGTCTTCTCTTTGGATCCGCTTTTCTTTCTACGAGGCATCCTGTGCGCTCTATCGTTTGATCCTAGGGGGACAAACACCGCACGTCACCACCCCACAAAGGAAAGGTCGGGGCGAGAGGATTTGAACCTCCGACTTCCTGCTCCCGAAGCAGGCGCGCTAACCGGGCTGCGCTACGCCCCGAACCATATCTCCCGTTCGGTCAATCATATGTGATGAGTACACCTTCGTTGCAACTGCCAGAGGGTAGCACGTTTGCAGCGATTATCAACAGGTAAGTTGGCCAAAACCACCCCTTAGCCCCCCACAACACCCCAAATCGAGATCACGCCGAGCGAGGCAAGCGTGACAATCACACCGGCAATCATAATGCCTGCGAAAATGGCCGGCAGGGCGACCCTTTTCTTGATGTCGAAGATAAATGCTGCTACCGAGCCGGTCCAGGCCCCAGTGACGGGGAGTGGAATGGCAACAAAGAGAATCAGCCCGAGGATTTCGAAACGCTCGATCATCTTTCCTTTGCGCCGCGTGCGCGCGAACAACCAGTCGAAAAAACGATTGAAGATCGCGAACCGGCGCAGGTATTCGGAGACGGGACCGACCAACCACAGAATAAATATGACTGGAATGAAGTTTGCGATCACCGAGATCACGTACGCCTCCTGCCACGGCATCTTTCCGATCGTTATGGCATACGGAATGGCCCCCCTCAATTCCGAGATGGGAAGCATGGCGAGCACGATCGTTGTGATCTCGTGCGGCGATCCGGCAAGCAGATGGATGAATCTTTCTTTCATCGGGTGTCCGATTTGTTGACGGTCAGCTTCGAGGCCGTCTGACCCCCAAAGCGAACGAGCGGAACGAATGAACAGGACTTGAGACGCTCGAGCGCAAACCGGTCCCCGCGTCTGATCAGCCTCACGATCTCCTGTTGGCCATTCTTCCCCACCACCGGACCCAGCAGAACACCACCATCACGAAGCTGCTCGAGCAGACATTGTGGCACACCGTCCGCGGCAGCGGTCAGGAGGATGCGGTCAAAAGGAGCCATTTCACGCCAGCCGACGGCGCCATCCGCCACCTTTGTGTAGACGGTGTCGATACCCAGCGCCTCGATCACCGCAGCTGCCCTCTCGGCCAGCTCCGGGATGCGCTCGATCGTGTAGATACGTCTCGCGAGGGCCGCCAGAACGGTCGCCTGGTAGCCCGATCCCGTCCCAATCTCCAGAATCGACTCATCGCCCTCCAACCGCAGTTCGGCGGCGAGGTACGCGACCATGTGCGGCTGCGACATTGTTTGCGAGAATCCAATGGGCAGCGAGTGGTCGGTGTACGCTTCCGCGCCACCCTTGGGATCCAGGAACAGATGCCGCGGGACACGCTGCAGCGCCTTTAGAACCCGAGGGTCGGTGATCCCCTTGTCAAAGACCTGCTCGCGCACCATCCTCTCGCGGGCAACGGAGAAGTCTCGAACACTCATAGATCGAACCGCCACCTCTCCATCTCAACCACCGCCTTGTAGTGTGTCAGATCGAGGTGCAGCGGGGTGACGGAGACATAGCCCGTACGAACCGCCGAGATATCCGTGCCGTCCTCATCTTTCCAGATCGGGTCGTTGCCTCCGATCGTGTAGCTCCACCCGTTGGCGTCTCCCTTATCCGCCTTGAGGAGATTGTCGTTATCGTACGCTCGCGATCCGAGCTTGGTGACGCGAACTCCCTTGATCGGCGACACCTCGGGATCGGGGATGTTGACATTGAGCAGACACTCGTCGGGGACCCCCAGCTCCAGCGCCGCCTCGACAACCGACCGCGCGACCCGACCGATCACCTCTTGGCTCTCGATGCTTCGCTGCAACGACGAGATGGCCAGCGACGGGACCCCAAGGATCGTCCCCTCGAACGCGGCGGCGACCGTACCGCTATACGACACGTCCTCCCCCATGTTGGGACCGTGGTTGATCCCCGATACGAGCAGGTCCGGTTTGCGGCCCAGAATGGCGCCCACGCCGAGCAGGACACTATCCGTCGGTGTGCCCGCTACCTTGTAGCCTCGGTCCGATACCTTCTCGGTGGAAATCTTCTTGCGCAGGGTGAGAGAGTGGCTGGTCGCACTCTGCTCGCTCGCAGGCGCCACAACGTAGATGTCGCCCAGCCCCTCGAGGGCACGCGTTAGTACCTTGATGCCGCGTGCATCGTAGCCATCATCATTTGTAAGAAGAAGTATTCTGCTCATGATCCAAACCCATGTTTGTTGAAGTCAACAACGAAGGCGATGCTACCAGAATAGGCTCCGCCAGACCAAACGAAAAAACCGCAGCGTGTCGATGAACGGGTGGACCGAGCTCGTCTCCGTACCGTAGATCGTCTCAACGGGAATTGACTCGATCTTTCCGCCGATCCCGGCCGTCTTGATCAGTATCTCGGACTCGGTGTCGTAGCGCTTCGTCACGAAGTTGATCTTTTCGAAAATATCGGTTTTGAGCATCCGGTAACCGTTTTGTGAATCCGGTATCTTGATCCCCGTGCGCAGTGTCACGAACCACGAGGTTGTGGAATTGGCAAACACCCGAATCGCCGGCATGTCCTTGCGGTTATCCATGCGATTGCCACAAACGATGTCGGCGCCGGTTTTGCGGGCGTGTTCGGCGAATTTGGGGATCTCGGCGGGGTCGTGTTGTCCGTCCGCATCGAGTGTGATGATGTATTGCATCCCCAATTCGATCGCCTTGCGAGCCCCTGACACAAGGGCCGCACCCTTGCCCTGGTTGATCGGGTGCACCACAACAACCACACCAGCCTCTCCCGCCACCCCTTTCGTATCATCAGCCGACCCGTCGTCGACGACGATGATTTGCTCTTTGGGCAAGTACTTCTCGACATCCGCAATGACGGAGGTCAGATGCCGCGCCGCGTTGAATGCGGGCAGTACCACGGCTGTCTTTGAAAGTATCTCAGCTGCCATTGTGGTTCTCGGGCCTCGTCCCCAGCGGGTAAAAGTGAAACCACTGATCGGGAAATTCGCGAATAAACGACGTCATGTCCGCGATGCACTTCTCCTGCAAATCGATCATCGCCTCGCGGGACTCTAGATCCGCTCTTGGATGGTGAGGACCTCCAAAGACAAACTTGAAGTTGCCATCACCGCCAAAGGTGCACACCGTGGTCACTATCGGGACACGGTAGCGCACGGCGAGCGCGACATGTCCCAAAGGCAGCTCCACATCCCTGTCAAACCAGCGGAACGCGCCTGTGGGCCCCCCGTAGGCCCGGTCTATCAGTAGAGCGACACTTTTGCCTTCGCGGAGCGCTCCGCGGAGCGCGTGGCTCGATTCGCGGAGCGACGCGCACTCAACCCCCACCATCTCTCGCCGCTCGTCAAAAAAGCGGGTAACACTCTCCGAGGGATGCGGTAGCGTTACGGTTAGCAGCTGACCACACAGGCGGGCCAGACTGGCCGCTCCGATTTCCCACGCACCCAGATGCGGCCCGACAAATATGAATCCGCGATCAGTGCCTGCGTCGCGTACGACCTTGTCGAGACCGCTGTAATCGCAACGGGCGCTCAGCTCACGCTCCGACATGAACGGCAGTCTTATAAAGCAGTAGATACTCCTGCCAAAATTCGAAAAGACGCGCCTCACCAGGCCACGAATCTGCCGCTTGTCCGCCCCGTCCCCCAGCACGATCCGCAGATTGTCCCTGACGATCCGTCTCGAGCCAGAACGAAAGAGGTATTGAAATACAACGATCCACTCGGTAATCGACTCTGCGAGTCTTTGTGGGAGACGGCGGGCAAAGAAAGCGCCCAACTTATAGAATGAAGCACCGATCATTCAGCGTGTCGTGCGCCAGGGCCATATACTCGTTTGATTGGGGGTAAAAGGGTGGTCGGGGCGACTGGATTCGAACCAGCGACCACTAGCCCCCCATGCTAGTGCGCTACCGGACTGCGCCACGCCC
>CBDVBZ010000104.1:0-13275 GCA_965372355.1 uncultured bacterium
CCGTTCGCGTGTATGAGTCCGGCGACAGACTGGGGCTCGAAGACGAGGTCGAGAGAGAGATCACACAGAGAATTCTGGAATACGATCCAGGGACGGCGCAGCTTTATCTCGTCCGGGTTGGAGAGAAAGATGAGGACCCCAGCATCCTCCAGGTGATCGACCCCGTAGACAAGAAAGTCGTGGCTAGAGTTGCGCTCGGGATTACGGCGACGGATCTGGTATTCGATGACGAGAAAATCTACGTGGCCAACTTCGGCTCCTCGAGTGTTTCTGTTATCGACAAATCAGACTTCACTGCAAACGAGATCGAAACGGGCGAAGGTCCCCTCAGGTTGTGCAGTCTGGCTGGCCGGACGTATGTCATCAGCCACATGGACAACCGATTTCAGGAGCTTGGCGGCAAGAACCACAAGATCCCCTTCAAGGGGCTTCCCGACAATGTTTTTGCATGGGGCGACATCATGATCCTCACGTCGCACAACGATGAGTCGATGGCCATCATGGAATACGATCCGGATGTGGGTGCGATCAAGATCGCGCACCGGCAGGAGTATCCATACGGTGACGTGCGGTTCGATACGCCCAACGTGTCGTTTTATGTAAAGGGACAATTTGGCGATGCCGTCTTCGGGATCACGAGCGCTGTGGTTGACAGTCGAAAGCGCTTGTGGATCTCGGATTTCCTCTCGGGAAAGCTGTATATCGTTGAGTCCGGTTGATGTCGATGGGTGTGTCAATAATTCATGGCACTGTGTTTGGAATAATCGGACAGTATCGTTTTTGCATTACCAGGGCAGCATTCGGCGTGTGTCGCCGGGATGGTTGTCGTTAGAATCAGCGCGGGTGTCGGTTATGACACTCGACGCTTGTTGCGCCACGCTTGGAAGACAAGTATGTCCCACAGGTGGTAGTGCCAGTCGCGCTGACCGGCTAAGTGCTCCTGCCAAAGTCTCCGTATCGGCGCAGGGTTGAAAATGCCTTCACTCTCGAGACGTTGCTCGTTCAACAGATCCTCGGCCCAGTCGCGCAACGGACCGCGTAGCCAGACACCGATGGGAACACCAAAACCCATTTTGGGCCTCCCGAGTAGCGATTCTGGTACATGCTTGTGAAGCACTCGTCTCAGCAGCCACTTTGTCTGATTGCCGCGTGCTTTCATCGAGAGCGGTAGTGTCCACACGAACTCAACAACCCGATGGTCGAGCAGGGGCACGCGAGCCTCGAGACTGACAGCCATGCTGGTCCGGTCGACCTTGGTCAGAATATCGTCGGGCAGATAGCCCAAAGTATCGATGAACATCATCTCATGGTGAAGATCGTTAAAGTCGACCTCCGGCGGATCATCGAAGCGGCTCGGATACTCCTCTGCACCACGCACGATAGTACCCGGCGAGTCCCAATGGGAGACGAGCCGCTGGTAGAGTTTGCGAAAGGAACCGAGCTCCAGGGTGTGGGCGAATTTGTGAGCCCTTTCACCTATTCCGCCGTGGCTGCCAAACGACGGGAGCCACGGTTCCGCCCATCCGAGAGCTCTATCGTAAAGCCCGCGCGGCACCGCATTGATCACCTTGCCTACTCCAGACCGCATCGGGTGGGGTACCTGATTCACCTTCCCCCAAATCGACGCCGCCCTGGCATACCGGTCGTACCCCGCAAAGAGTTCGTCACCGCCGTCACCGGAAAGGGCCACCGTCACGTCACGACGCGTGAGCTTGGAAAGAAGGTACGTTGGTATCTGTGAGGAATCCGCGAACGGCTCGTCATGGATTTCGGGAAGAAGCGGTATGACATCGATCGCGTCTTTGAAAGTTACATAGAGTTCCGTGTGATCCGTCCCCAGGTGTTGGGCAATTGCCTTGGCATGGTGGGCCTCGTTGTACTCTGCTTCCTGAAATCCGATCGAAAAGGTCTTCGTCGCTCCTTGACTCCGCATCAACGACACGACGAGCGACGAATCGACCCCACCGGATAGAAAAGCTCCAAGAGGGACATCAGACAACAGGCGCCGTTTCACCGCGTCCCGTAGCAGCGATTCCAACTGATCGGCGGCCTCTTCCTCTGTTCCATCGAACGCTGCCCCCGAGGCAACAATCTCCTGTAGCGACCAGTACGGTGTCAATGCAGGATCGCTCGTGTTGCTGGAGTTGTCGCAATCAACTGTTAGCAGATGACCGGGAAGCAGCTTTTGTATGCCTTTGTATATTGAATGAGGCGCCGGGATATGATTGTGACGGACGTATTGCGCCACGGAGCTCATGTCGATGTCGCCGGTGAACCCCGGGATCTGCCGGATACTGTGACACTCCGAGGCGAAAACAAACGCGGAACCTACCCGGCCGTAGTACAGTGGCTTGATGCCCAAACGGTCTCGGCACAGATAGAGTCGCCGGGCGGCTTTGTCGAAGAGCGCAAAGGCAAACATCCCGTTGAACTGCTCGATTGCCCGGTGGATTCCCCATGCTTCAATAGCTTCAAGCACCACTTCCGTGTCGGTATCGGTGCGCATGCGCACCCCTTCTTTCTCGAGCAATGTTCTGAGTTCGCGGCAGTTGTACACCTCGCCGTTGTAGGTGATGACGTGCCGGCCGCTGGAAGACAACATCGGTTGATGCCCGAGGTCGGAAGGATCCAAGACCGATAGTCGCCGATTACCGAGTCCGACACCGGTCGTGGGATCGTGCCAAATACCTTCATCATCAGGACCACGATGCCGAATGGCATCGGTCATCGCCTTCAATACGCGGCCGACCTCGTTCGCGTTTATCCCTGGCGCGACGAATCCAGCAATTCCACACATCGTTCGTATCCTGTTTGTGATGACCGTGTCATGACATCTTCGTAGACTCTTACGAAACGCCCCGCGAACTCAATCCTCACCGGGCAGCATGAGCTCCGTGAGCATCACGCCCAGCGTCGAGATCATCGTACAGAGGAATGCCCGCCAGAGAACGCTTGCCGTTACGCTGCCGATCTCGATGGCGCCACCACCGAGGGCGGTGGACACGGCCGTATAGAGCACACCAACGGCGGCCCCGCACAGGGCGCCGGCGATCACGCGTCCCCGCATCGACGTCCCACGGGCTCCCAGCGTTACCACGATGCCGCAGAGAAACGGCACGGCGATCACGAGCCACCAGATCTCTTTCAGCATCGGCAAACGATCGAGCTCACGGAGATAGTTGAAGTCTGCCAGCCCGAACACGGCGGTGGCGCCCAGGATGCAGAGAACAACGTGCCAGTAACGCGGTTTCAATGTTGAGCGCATCTCTGCCCGCGATCCCATTCGGCGCCGGATGGTAAGCGGCCAGTTGTAGAACATGTTGTACACAAAGTGCTCGAGCCACGCGCCCCGCTCGCCGAACACGGGGACCACGTGCACGGCGCCGGCCGCCCAATGCGCCGCCATAAACCGCGCGAGGGCGGGGTAGCGGTACGCCATCTGGATGGGAAAGGCCAGGTACCCGATATACTTGAAGAACCCGAGAAACACCGCGATGTTGTAGTCTTTGAAGTTCTTTTCCCGAATCACGAGGTACACGACATAGAGTCCCCGGGCCAGAGACCCCGGTGACACGGGTGTTACCTGAAACAGCGCGATGATCCCGAGACCGATGCCGTAGGCCTGGGCTCGCGGCATGTCGGGGTGCAGCGCCACATAGAGGCCAGCCACGATGACCGAGACGATCTGCGTGATGGGCAGCGTCAGGAGGTGAACGGCCAGGCTCTTGAGGTATTTCTGGATATATGGTTCCTGCACCTGGGAAAGAATGACTTCTGCATCCTCCTTGGTCAGCAGGTGGTCCTCCCGGCCGTCCATCACGATTTCACGGAGCCACTCCTCGAGAAGCTCCCGATTGAAGTAGAGCCGGAAGGGCCGGATCAGAAAAAAATACAGACGATCCTTGGTGTATACCCAGTCGGTGAGAAATCGGTGCATCCCGGCGGGAAGAATCGATAAGGGGATGTGAAGGGCACTCCGCCAGATGTGTTTCGGTGCCTTCTCTGCCCTCTCGTCGCTGAACCTGCCTGCCATGTGCCAGGCGATGGTTTTCTCCAGGAGTGTTGCCCGAACGGCCCGCTTCAGATAGCCCCAGCTCGAGAGCATCCCGCCGTAGTGTCTGCGATAGAAAGCCTGCCCCCAGATCCGTCTGATAAACAGACCGAGCAGCGGAATGATACCGAGCAGCGCAAACAGAAGGGTCTTCGGTTTGCTGCGCCTGAACCCGTCCTCGACCCCGTCCCCGATCAGGTTCTTGATCTTCCAACCCGTTATGGCGCTCGAGAGCATCGTGGACCACAACCGGCCGCTGTAGAGCAGGCGGAAATGGTTGTGCGTAATATCAGGGAGCGAATTCCGGTAGACGCCTTCTGCATCTTTCAGGGCATCGAGCATTGGATCCGTATCCGCAAACGCGTCGCTATGTGTATGGATGAATTTCTGTAGCTTTGCCAGGTTGCCGCGGTCGAACTGAACGAGGCTTCCCCGCAGGAACCCTTTGAAGATGAGCTTGAAGTCTCCCGGGCTCATGGGCAGAAAGGGAAGAAGCGCGAGCCCCGCGCGAAAATCGACGGCCACAAGCCCCTCGGATGGCGAACCTTCCGTGTCGCTCCTCTTGAGACAGTTGGGCTGGCTCTTCCACGTGGACCATTCGTATTGTCTGGCGAATTCGGGGGCGCCCATTTCGTGCAAGAGCTCGACGAACGTGTGCATGAACACGTGCTTTGCCCGGTATTCCGGAGAGCCAAGACGCGCCTCATCGACGGGCTTGCCCCGGCTCCACCGCCGCAGGAGGTCCAGACGATCATCGACTTCCAGACGCCACGTTCTCCCGTCGATCCACTCGCTGAGCTCGCCACAGCTGCCCAGGGTCTTGTCGACAAACGTTGCATGAATATCGACGACGGATCGTTCGTCACTAAACTGAACCCCGGCCCCACGCCGGATGAACTTCTGCCAGAGCGCGCCGGACCTTGCCGCCGCCGGGTTGACCTGAAGCTGAAACGGTCCCTGAAACCCGATCCAGTAGAGAACACTGCGAAAAAACCGGGAAAAGCCCGATGGCGGGATGAGGATCTTCATGGCGAAGACCCCGCCGACCTCCAGACCGCCCATGGCCCCCCCGTCGGAAAGGATATCTGCGATCTTCACGCGATACACCTGTCCGGCGAACCCGCCTCCGACAAACTTCTCGACAACGAGGCGAACACGCCCCTCGTTATTGTCGGCCACGCCCGTTACGTCATAGGTAAGCTCGGTACCGACCTCATAGCGTTGGACACGCATGGGCCGGTGCAGCTTCGCTTTTCGCACCTGCTCTTTGAGCTGGTTCTGTATGTCAACCGAGTATTCTACATCCATTTTGCGCCTTCGACGGACCGTCGCCCGCGGTCGCCGTGGTGATCGTGCTCCAAATATTTCGAAGAGGGTAACCCATGGCGGGTCATCGGGATAGTGTTTATCTGCGCCTACGGGCGCTCCGGCAGCACCTTGAGCCAGTCCCCACCGAGACGTATCCGAAAGCCCTCGATATCGCCAAATCGATAGCCCACCCTCAACCTCGGGACGCCAAAGATCCCGAGAATCAAGGGTCGCCCGCGGCTGAACCCGACACCAACACCGGCCTCGAGATTGAGGTTTACCTCGTCGCTCGAGGCGGTCACCGATGTCAGCTCGAGTGTCTGGAAGTCATACCCGCCGTCGAAGTAGACCTCGATGTCGGGGAAATAGCCGGCGACGCGCTTCCCCATCACGCGGCGCGCGCTCAACGTGATGAGAGGATTGACCACCGCATCGTCCCTGATCTTGCCCCCCGAGTTTATACTGAGTTTGAGCCCGGGCTCGAGTCCAAAGATGGTGTCGCCGCGGGGAAAGATAAGCTCGGTGCGCAGGCCGATGGCGCCGAGAAAAACCAAGTCGTTGGTCGCATTGTTTGTGCCAACACCCGCGTCAAGAAACGGACGAAGGATGTGAGTGTCGCCGACGGGAAGAACGAACTCCACACCGGGAACGAAGCTCAACACACGAACGTCCGTCGGCCCTTGCTCCAGGAGATCGAAGATATCCGTGGCGGCGGCGGTCGCCGCGAGGCGCAGGCGGAGCCCCGTGTCCCGGTTCTCCCACGAGCGCAACGTAATATAGACGGGGATGCGAAGCGCGCGGGCAGCTTCGCCGTCTCTATCAAAGGTCTGGTAGTTGTGGAAAGCGGCGTACGGATTACCGGTCTGCGCCCGGGCCCTCGCCGAGCCGCCAACCCATACGACGCCCGGCAATAATGCCATCAACGCGAATATCATGGTCGTTGCTCTCATCATTACAGCTAGAATACACATTGACAGGGCGTTCGTGGTACCCTTAACCGGGGAAAGCAGGTTGCTGCCTTTCGCGAAGGTGATTGTCAGGGGGTCTCAGAGTGAAAGCGATCATGCGGCATAGTCTTGTCGGTGTTGTGTTGTTGTCCGTCGTGTGCACGGGTGGCGCCGCCGCAGCCGACGATGAGTATCCATTCGAGCTTGTCGAGGTGGCCCGCTCCGACAGGCAGTGGACCGGTGTCGCCGTCTCGAAGGACGGACGCATATTCGTCAACTACCCCCGCTGGGGAGGCATGGTGCCGTTCTCGGTCGCGGAGATCGACAGCGCCGGAGAGGCGCACGCGTTTCCCAACGAGAAGGTAAACGAGTGGGATGCGTCAATGACTGCAATGGATCATTTCATCTGTGTGCAGACTGTGTACGTCGATGATAAGAATTTCCTGTGGATTCTCGACGCGGCAAATCCCGCGTTTCAGGGGGTCGTCGAGATGGGCGCCAAGCTCATGAAGGTCGATCTCGAGAGAAACAAGGTCATCATGACGATTCTTCTGGATAGCCGAATTGCGCCCGCGAACAGCTACTTGAATGATATCCGCGTGGACACAAAGAAGAAACACGCGTATATCACCGAGTCGGGTACCGGTGCGATTGTCGTTATCAATCTCGAGAGCGGCAAACCCCGCCGGGTGTTGTACGACCATCCATCGACAAAGGCGGAGGATATTACACTCACGATCGAAGGCATGCCGTTTGAGGCCAAGGTCCATGTCGACGGGCTCGCGCGGAGTACAAATGGGAAGCATCTATACTATCAGGCGCTCACCGGCCGGACCCTCTACCGTATCGAAACGAAGTTCTTGCGGGATGAAGAGTTGTCCGAAGCGGAACTCGGAGGGAAAGTCGAGCGGGTCGGTGAGTCGGGGGCATCGGATGCGATCGCGTTCGGTCCCGACGGTCACATCTACCTCACATCGCTCGAGCACAACGCGATCCGGCGGGTGACACCCGAGGGCGTGATCGAAGTCGCCGTTCACGACGAACGTCTCAAGTGGCCGGACAGCTTCGCCATCGCGTCCGACGGGACGATCTATGTGACCACGGCTCAGATCCACCTCGGTTCGGAGAGGATAGACCCGTACCGGCTCTTCAAGCTGGTGCCGCGGGAGGTGCCCTCGGAGGACGCGCCCGAAGCCCCTTGACACCCAGCCTATCGGGGTCCCTTCTTATCAGAGTACCCTGCAGGTCATCGTGGCACCGCTCGTCATATCCGAAGGGTTCTCGTATGTTCGCTCGAGTCATTCTTCTCCTTGTCGTTATTACACTTATCCCATTGACCGTCTCCGCGGACGAGACCGGCGGCACGCCCGTGGGCATCGTTGCCTGGCTGGGGGCCGGGGCGATCGTCGTCAACGGGAGCGTCGCCGTGGCCAACGGGATCTCGCTGACAACGGGGATGTCGAGTCGCAAGAACGGGAAGTTTGGCCTGATTCTCGGCTCGACGACGATGGCGGTATCCGTCCTGGGTCTGGTGGTGGCGGACGACACGGAATCGCGGGCGTTCCCGCTTGTGCTGGGCGCCGCTGGCCTTGCGTCCGCGGTGACCGGCATGCTCTCCCTCAAGTTTGCCGGCCCGGGCGGCGAGCAAGTGTCCGTCAGCCCGATGTTCAATCCATTCGGATCCAAGGACGAGGCGAAGGCGGGTCTTCAACTCAAGATCCGGTTCTGAGCCCTCGCCGATTCAGCGTACCCATCGAGACGGATTATGAGCTGACGATCTATGGCATCCGGGGCCAGAGGGTTGAGGGGTACACGGGTCACGCCAACACGGAGACGGTCCCAAGACGGTTTACGGACAAGCGCGTGACGCGTCAGGCAACGTATCACAGACCGCATCGGCGGAGATCACGCTGGCCGAGGAGAGTACGGTCGTTTGTTTCGATCCCTTTCCATTGACGATTAGCGACAGCGGGTTCCGTACGGTCGTGCTCAAATTTGTCAACGCACAGCACGTCACCTCCGCGAAACTCAAGTTCAGGTTTGATCCGGTGTTCCTCCAAGTCCAGGTTCTCACTCTGGACATCCTCCCAAGCCATATCCTGGAGTCGACGGGCGCCAGTCTGCTGGTTTCAGACGCGGAATATGATAACAGTGCTGGGTCCGTGGTTGTCGGGGCGCTCGGCCTGCAAGACGGGTTCTCCGGCGTCACGGGCGATGGTCCCTTTGCCGTGATCGTGTTTGTGGCCAGGACAACCATTGATATGCCGACAAGCCTCACCATCGAGGAATACTCCGTATATAACCACAACCCGAGCGGGCCGCCGGAACTCGCTGACAACGTATTTGTTTTCGACGGCGTGTTTCAGCCGGATGAATGAGACGGTTCCATCTTCTCCCTCCCATTGCCCCTGGCTGCTAATATCGGCGGTGGACAACCTGACAGATTCATCATAGAATGGCCTGTTGTCGCAACCCTGGCGCGGGCACGGCACGGTGCATCCCATGGATCACAAGCAGTTTTGGGAAGAAAAGGAACAGGTCGAGCGGTTTGCAGCACGAGACCCGGACCACCGGTTGCTCGCGTTGCTGGAGAAATACACCGATCCGGCGGGCACCCGTGTGCTGGATATCGGCTGCGCGGGCGGACGCAATGAGGTCCCTCTCGCATCCCGCGGGTTCGATGTGTTCGCGATCGATGTATCCGCCGCGATGGTGCAACGCACCCGCGAGCGGGTGGCATCGATCCTCGGTGGGGAAGAGACCCGCCGCCGCGTGCTGCGAACATCGATGGAAGATTTGTCAGCCTTCGAGACCGGTGACTTTGACCTCGTCATTGCGCTGGGTGTCTTTCATATCGCCACGACCGGCGAGCAGTGGCACGGCGCGTTATCCGAGGCGGCGAGGGTGCTGGCCCCCGGCGGGCTGATGCTTGTGTCTGTATTCGGCAATCGGACAGACCCCACGGGCAAGGGGATCACTCCGGTCCCGGGCGAGCCAAACGTCTATGAGGGGTTGCGGTCGGGACGGCACTATCTGGTTGGACCCGAAGAGATGGATGCGGAAATGGCCCGGCGCGGGCTCGAGCCGGTAGAGCTGACGGACACCGTTGTCGTCCCGCTCGAATCGGGTCACCGGGTAACGATCAACGGTCTGTACCGGAAATGATGTTTCGCGTTATAGGGATTGAGGTTAAGTTATGATTTGTGTATCCTGTGGCGATGTTTTCCCCCATGGCCCATGCCCGGATTCTGGGCGTGGCAAGTGAGCAACAGAAATGATCCAAGCCGCTAAAAGAAACCCGCTGATCCAGGTTCTGGGGTCGATAAAGCTGACCCTCGTTCTGCTGGGCGTGTTCGCGATCGCCACGGCTGTGGCGACATTTCTCGAGGTCCGCTTTGGCACCCAGGGTGCCAGGGCGCTCGTCTACAACGCCCGTTGGTTTGAAATCCTTCTCGGACTCCTCGTTCTGAACCTGATCGTTGCTCTCTATGCCAGGATGCCGTACCGCGTGTCGCAGACGGGATACGTCATCTCCCACATCGCCTTTATCATCGTGATTGTAAGTGCCGGTATTACAAGGCATTTCGGCTATGAGGGCACAATGCCGATACGCGAGGGTGGGTCCACCGATTTTCTTTACTCAACGAAGGATTATGTTCAGCTCACCGCGGATGGTGAGGCCTCGTCCTTCCCCGTCCGGCTGTGGAAACCGGGGAAGACCGGTGTCAGTCGCAAGGTACAAGCGGGGGGTGGCAGGTTCAATGTGAGAGTCGTCGAGTACTGGCCGCATTTCGAGCGACGCATGGACGAAGCCCCGGGTGGTGAGCCTGTGATCGTTTATTCAGGGGCCGGCATGGAGCGCCAGCGGGAGGCGATGGGAATCGGAGAAGCGGCTGAATTCGAAGGTGTGACGGTTCACTTCCTGGCGGAAGACAGGGGAGATATCGAAGCCGGATCGCCGAACGGTGAGCTGTTGATCACAGTGGGAGACGACGTTCATCATCTGGCGGTTCCCGCGACACCTCCGGCGGAGATCCGCACCGGCAGCTACCGGTTTCGAATTACGGAGTTCGCACCCAACTTTCGTGTAGGCCAGGAGCCTTCCCCGTCCGATCCTATGAACAACCCGGCCATCAGGGTGGAGATCGAGGCTCCAGGTGGTGAGACGGGTGAGCGTCTGCTGTTCGCTTTTCATCCCGATTTCGATATGGGGCACAGCGGACACGGTGGTGGGGAGTTCGAGGACCTCGGTCTGCGGTATAGCTTTGGCCGCAACTTTTATATTTTCAGGAAAGAATCAGGTGGCCTCGGCGGACGCGCCGATTTCGCTCTCGACATTCAAGGAGTGGCGCACTCGGACGAAGCCCGCCGCATCCCTGCCGGCCAGGATTTCGATGTGACGGACGGTCGTGTTTTCCATTTGGATGAGTTCGCGTTTTTGTTGCACGACTACTGGGAATCGGCCGTCGAGGAGGCGGGATTCAGCGAAGACCCCCGTGCCCCGGCGGCGGTACGTATTGCCGTGGAAGATGAGGCCGGAAACACGGTCGAGGCGGTCGTGGAGAAGTTCGGCAACCCCGCGCCTGTCGATCTGGGCGGCCGCGAGATTTCGCTCTACTATGGACCGGTCCGACTCAACTTGCCGTATCGGCTTCACCTCGATGACTTTCTTCTCCTTACGTACCCGGGCAGTGAAAACCCGGCGAGTTATGAGAGCCACGTGCGGATCTTCGACGAAGAACGGGGTTTGGACGGGCAACCGGTCAGGATCTTTATGAACAACCCGCTCGACTATCGTGGCTTCAGGCACTTCCAGTCATCCTACGACCAGGATCGCAAGGGCACGATCCTTTCGGTCAACCACGACCCGGGTAAGATACCGACATACTTCGGATACACCCTCCTGACCGTGGGATTGCTGGTGTCACTCACGAGGGGGTTGCTCTGGTACAGGCCCGTGAAAAGGCAGCGAGGCGCGTGATGATGAACCGAATTCGTTTTTGTCTGCTGTGTGCCACGGTGACGTTCGTAGCTGGGCTTGGCACGGTCCGTGTGCTTGCACAGGCCACCGCACAGGATCAACAAGACCCGCACGCGCAACAGGAACCGCAAGTCCAGCAAGACCCACATGACCACAAACACATAACGCCACGCGTGAACTTTCTGGACGAACCGGCACGCGAGGCGCTCAAGCGTCTCATGGTGCAGGATTTTCGTGGGCGTATGAAACCCCTCGACACGTTGACTCGGGAGTCGCTTTGGAAAGTCAGCAAGAAGGGGAGCCTCGAGGGATGGAATCCGCTCGATCTCTATCTCAGCTGGATGGCCCACCCGGACTATTGGTTCGAACAACCCATCATCGCCGTTCGCAACCCCGAGCTCAGGAATCTGCTCGGGATGAGACCGGGAACAAAGCGAATCAGTCCGGCGGCGCTCTATGATGACTCGGGTGAGTACCGTCTCACCAAAGAGGTTGAGCAGGCACATCGCACGCCCGACAAACTCAAAAGCAAGATGCAGCGAAAGCTGCTCTCGCTCGACGAGCGTGTCAATGTGTTCTTTATGACAATACGTGGGATCACGCTGAGGGTCTTTCCCTTGCCCGATGACGACAACAGCCGCTGGCTGGCCGTGTCCGACCTCGAGGAAGTACAGATGGCGGCGGACGTCCGGCTTGAGTATCAGACTGCGTTCGACGAGTTATTGCATGGTTTGCAGGATCAGAACAGTCAGGCCGTGCTCCAGGCCGCGAGAACGCTCGAGGGCTTTCAACGCAGCTATGGTGCCGACGTACTTCCATCGGAGACCGCTCTGAACGCCGAGATGCAGCTCAATCGGTTCCAGCCCTTTATGTGGGCGACCATTCCGTATCTCATAGCATTCGCGCTGCTCGTTCTTGCGTACGCGATGAGCCTGGCCAGGCATCATATCGCGGCCATTTCTTTTCGCAATCCGGTCTACACGCTGGGGATGCTCGTTTTTGTGGCGACGCTGCTGTATCACGCCTATGGCTATGTGCTCCGGTGGATTGCCAGCGGGCGGGCACCGCTCAGCAACGGATACGAGTCGCTCATCTTTATCGCCCTCATGATCGGGGTTGCCGGACTGTATTATGAGATTCAAAGTCGTCGCGCTTCGATGGCGGCCCTGTCGGCTCTCCTCACATCCGTCATACTTGGCGTGGCAATGTTGCCCACGTTTGATGCGGCGATCACCCCCCTGGTCCCCGTGCTTTCCTCGTACTGGCTTATCATTCATGTGACGATCATCACCGCGAGCTATGGGTACTTGGGCCTGTCCGCCGTGATTGCCATGACCATGCTCGTTCTTCATCTGTTCAAACGGCCCGGCCGGATGACGCTGGAGCTGGCGATCCACGAGCTCAACAGACTCAACTGGAACGTGATGATCACCGGGCTTGCCTTCTTGAGCGTTGGGACATTTCTTGGGGGCGTGTGGGCGAACGAATCCTGGGGCAGATACTGGGGCTGGGATCCCAAGGAAACCTGGTCCCTCGTCACCATTCTCGTGTATGCGTTTGTCGCTCACTTCCGTTTCGTCAAGAGTCTCAATTGCCCGATCAATCTGGCGGCCGGTTGTTTTCTGGGTATCTCCTCGGTGGGGATGACATACTTTGGCGTTAACTACTTTCTCTCGGGACTGCACTCGTATGCGCAGGGTGACGCTCCGGGCGTGCCCGGGTGGGTTTACATCATGGCTGCGGTGATGATGGCGCTGGTTTTCGCTGCGTACCTGGTCGACGCGTCACAGAATTGGGAGAGACCGGAGAGGCCGGCTCGGCCAACGGGCAAAGGCAAGGCGGTTTCTCCGGCGACCTAGGCCCGACGGTAGCGAAGCATTTGTGAGTCACTAAAACGGTCCGGCGCGTAGGTAACACGCCGGACCGTCATTTCTTGCGTACGCGTTCGAGCCAGGTAGACCCTAGGGTACCTTCATCGTTCCGGGCGC